>JBAULJ010000254.1:0-7457 GCA_049578125.1 Halobacteriota archaeon | reverse complement strand
CACATCGCCAGCTTCCTGCAGGATTGCTGCACGGCATCATTCACGAGCTGCAAATGAGGAGGACCGATTTTTTCAAGATGTGGAGTTGTTACGAAAAGGCTTAGCGTGCAAGCCCTCCTGGCAGTTGCGCCGCTTGGCTGCATCTGCGTCTAGGCCATCTTTCTAATCCGACCACAGCGCCCTCGAAAGGACCGCTATCGGCCGTTTCCTTGGCCGCTGCACGTCAAGATCGAACGCTATTTCTCATCAGCGTAACGGCCCTTTCATTTTTGAGTGTTTAGCATCGCTAACGCATCGCGCGGGGGCGCGGACGTCTTTGCCGTGAACGCGATGATGAATCGTCTTCAGGCGCTCCATCAGCTAAGATGTACGATTCGGCGTTTCTGCTCACTCATCCTTCGAGAATTGGTCCAGCGTGTCGACAATTCTGTCATGCAGAGTCCGGTCTGTAGAACACACAAGGGATAGATTGGAAGCGGTGATTGGCGCGTCTAATCGGCTGCCGTCACCTGTCGTCATAATCCCCTTAGACTCCTGCAAGATGAGCTGCGCAGCAGCTATGTCATAACTGCTCAAGCGGTCTCTGGTATCGATGACTGCGTCGAGCGTTCCGGTGGCGACCTGGCAAAGGTCGTATGCAATACTTCCGAAAATCCGGACAATGCTCTGTTTTTCGAACTCGATGATCCCACGCGGAATGTGCGACACGCCATAGGTGTAGCCGGCAACAACCGGCTTATAGCGCGGTGCTTTTCGTGTCACGAGCGGCGCCCCATTGAGGCGCGCCCCCTCCCCTTTCTTGGCCGCATACACACCTAGTGAGTTCGTCACAACCGCGCCCATAGTGATGTCACTGAGCGAAACGTCGTCGATTTTCGGCGCATATGCGAGCGACGAGCAAAAGTAGGGGAAACCGATCGCGACGTTGGTCGATCCGTCGATCGGGTCAAACACGAACGTGCAGCTCGGGTGGTCGCCCAAAGTCCGGTCGCCGTATTCCTCTGAGACGATGCGCGCGCTGACGCCGCGTGCGAACAATTCGTCTTGGAGCCTCTGTTCTGCAACGAGGTCGAACCTCCGCGTCACGTCACGCTCCTTGTGCTGCGTTATCGCCGAGAAGTCTGTCTCAGTTCCGACGAACGCGAGCACGGACTCCATCGCCCGAGTCGCCATAACGATAATACTTTCAAGCTCCATGTAACCCTCGCTTTATCTCACGTACGATGATCTCGGCCGCCGCTGCCGGTGCGACACGCTCGCTGTCTATGGTCAGCTCGGGATCCGTTGTCGTCTCGTACGGCACGTTTACCCCGGGCACCGCCGCCTCGGGTGCCTGTGATTTTTTGTAGATGCTTTTTGGCGTGAACTCCGTAACGCGATGTGCCTCTCGCTGCCTGCACGTTTCGAGTGAACAGCTGACGTATACTTCGAAGAAGCGGGGGATAAGCCGGCGCGCGAGATCTCGATAGCGTTTGCGGTTTGCGGTCGCGTCGATTATGACATTTACGTCGCACTCCGTCAGTACCTTCGCGGTATACGCGAGAAACGCATAGACGATGTCGCGTTCCTGCTCGGAATACGTGGGACGAGGCGTAACGATAGTCCGAATCTCGTCAAGCTGCAGCGTGCGCAGCTTATCGCCTTTGAGCCGGTCTGCAACTTCCCGTGCGACGGTGGTTTTGCCGCTCCCCGGCAGTCCCGTGATCCAGATCGCCCAAGCCATCTCTGTGTCTCTCGCCTGTCGTCAGGCCTTGAGGAGTGCGTTGACGTCCCGGTAGTCGAACGTTTCGACTTCGAGCACGTTGTGCACGAAGTTAAACAGCTTCTGCCGTACTTGCGGATCGATGTGTGGATACCATATAGGGCTTGCGACGACAAGCCCCCTGAACGCATAGAACGGCTGTATTACTTCAAGCAGTTCGTGATCCTGCGTCTTGTCGAGGTAGTTGCCAACGAACAGGTCAAACAACGTCTTGAACTCCTTTGCCAACTTCCCGTACTTTTGAATTGAATAAAAGAGGTAGTTCACGCTCAACGACGTGACGTCGTCAGCTGCCTCTCCAAATTCTCCGCGGCTCCTGTCGAGAACCGTAAAATCAGTGCCATCGCTGAACATGATGTTCCACGGGTGATAATCGCCGTGCACCATACAAAGTCGATGTGCGCGGTTCTTGAGCGCATAGCGCCAGTCTATGCATCGCTTTTCGAGCAGACGGAAGTCATCTTGCGAAAACACGTCGAACGTTCGAGGATAGCTATCGATCAGGCCCATTATAAGCTCCCCGTGACCTACGAGATCGCGTATACGGCGCGTGTAAATGACGGGGTCAGTGCGTCTTACCGCGTGGATCTCGACGAGGTAGTCTGAGAGCGCCTGAGCGCGGGCAACGTCGAGCTTGGTGAGCGTTCCCGTATCCTTGACGCGGTCGAGGTCGTAAAAGTATTCAGTGCCTGCGACTAAGTCCATGAGGATGAAGTACTCGTCGGCGTCGCGAGCAGACCGCATGTGACCCTCACGGGTGAAGTAGCCTACGTCGAAGGCGCGCACGTGCCGTGGCAGTGAGGCAAAGGTGGCGTGCTGCCAGATGAGTATCTGAGCGCGATCGGAAAAGTGATCGTGGCCAAACCCGCCCTCTCGTCGCATCGACGACAGCACGACGGACTTGAGAACGCCGTCCAATGAAAACGTGATCAGATAGGGCTTTCCATAGCCAAAGCCTTTGAGCTCCGCCGCCGGCTGCCCAAGTTCGCTGACCTGCACGACGCTTGCGTCTCGTCCAAACACTTCTTTGATATAATCATCGATCGCTGTCATGGTTCACGATTCCTTAAGCGCTTCTGTTACGTGCCGCGACATGCCCCACACGGACGGACTACGTGCCGAGCGTCCACGAGTGGAGGTACGCCTCTTGCTCCGCGGTGAGTTGCTCAATGTCAATGCCGATTGCGTCGAGTTTTAGAACGGCGACCCGTTTGTCGATAGCAGTTGGTACGGGGTGCACGGCATTTTCGAGATGTGCGTGATTTTCGACGATGTATCTGACGCACAGTGCCTGATTGGCAAAACTCATATCCATGACTTCTGGGGGGTGCCCGAAGGCTGCTGCGAGGTTGATAAGCCGCCCTTCCGCGAGCACATAGAGCGTCCTGCCGTCAGCCATTCGATACTCGTCCACGTTCTCTTTGACGTTCGCCGTGCCAGTAGCCATCCCCTTGAGCTCCTCCAAGTTGAGTTCTACGTTGAAGTGTCCAGAATTGCAGACGATGGCCTGGTCTTTCATGACGGCAAAGTGCTCCCCTCGAATGACGGAGACGTCTCCGGTCACCGTAATAAAGAGGTCCCCGATCCTCGCTGCCTCGGGCATCGCCATGACTCTAAAGCCGTCCATGGCTGCCTCAAGGGCTTTTCGCGGCTCGACCTCCACAACAACCACGTTCGCCCCAAGACCTCTCGCGCGCGCTGCGAGGCCTCGGCCACACCATCCGTAACCAGCGACGACGACGGTTTTTCCAGCAAATAGGAAATTCGTTGCATTCATGATGCCGTGAAGCGTGCTTTGCCCAGTCCCGTACCGATTGTCAAACATCATCTTGGTTTCTGCATCGTTGACAGCGATAACAGGATATTTGAGCGCGCCTTCGGCCGCCATTGCCTTCAGCCTGACCACGCCGGTCGTCGTCTCCTCGCAGCCGCCCATTATCGTGCTCAGGTATTCTGTGTGCTCGCCGTGAACCGTGGCGATGACGTCGGCGCCGTCGTCAAGCGTGACCTGTGGTCCGATTTTGAGCGCCTCCTCAATGCACGTGTAGTATTCCTTGTCGCTTTCACCGCGAAAGGCGCAGACGATAATCCCGCTCTTCGCGAGAGCGGCCGCGACATCATCTTGCGTGCTGAGGGGATTCGAGCCGGCAAGCGCAACATTCGCTCCTCCGGCGTGCAGCGTACGAATGAGGTTTGCGGTCTCGACCGTTACGTGCAGACATGCGGTGATGTTTATCCCATCGAGCGGCTTGTCGCGCGCAAACTCGGTCTTTATCTTCTCGAGAACAGGCATATGCCTGCGCGCCCATTCAATCCGTTTTTCCCCTGCATCAGCGAGGTTTATGTCCTTGATCATGCTCTTCATCGTAAAATTCCTCGTGTATTACGCAATCGCCTGAAGCAACCATACGATTTATATAGATACCGATTATAAAGCCAACGGGCAAAAAGGTTGTCAGTAGCGGGGCAAATCGAAATACAATGTCTGAAAACAACTTTTTATTTACCTCCGAATCGGTGACGGAAGGGCACCCAGACAAGGTTTGTGATCAGATCGCAGATGCAATACTGGACGCGATCATCGAGCAGGACCCCAAGAACGCTCGAGTAGCATGCGAAGTAGCGGTGACGACGGGCCTTGCGGTGGTAATCGGAGAGATTACCACAACGTGCAGCGTGGACATACCCAGCGTGGTGCGGGATACGATCCGCGACATAGGCTACATCGATTCACGATTTGGGTTCGATTCGGACAACTGCGGCATCGTGGTATCGATCAAAGAACAATCGCCCGACATCGCGCAGGGAGTCAATAAGTCACTCGAGTGCCGGATTACGTCCGCGAATGAGGGCGCCACGGACATTGAGTGCAAACCTTCCCCCTCGGACGTCGCCGAGGACGCAGAGCTTGGCGCCGGCGATCAGGGGATGGTGGTCGGCTATGCGACGAACGAGACGCCGGAACTCATGCCGATGCCTATATCGCTCGCGAACAAACTTGCGCTGAGGCTCACCGAGGTCAGGAAGTCAGGAGAGATAAGCTATCTCGGACCCGACGGCAAGACGCAGGTGACCGTAGAATATATTGACAACGTGCCAACACGGGTCGACACCGTCATTGTCTCTTCGCAACACGATGCCGACGTCGAGCTTGACACCATTAGACGCGACGTTCTGGCAAAAGTCATCGACGTCATCATCCCACCCCACATGATGGATACGAACACGAAGGTGTACGTCAACCCGACAGGTCGGTTTGTCATCGGCGGGCCCAAGGGTGACGCCGGAATGTCAGGACGAAAGATCATCGTTGACACGTACGGGGGGATGGCACGACACGGAGGCGGCTCTTTTTCGGGGAAGGACCCGACAAAGGTCGATCGGTCAGCGGCGTACGCAGCCAGATATATCGCAAAAAACGTCGTCGCGGCGGGCCTAGCTGACAAGTGTGAAATCCAAGTCTCTTATGCAATCGGCGTAGCGCAACCAATCGCGATTTACGTCAATACGTTTGGCACGGCCCACATACCCGAAGCGTCTATCTCTGAGATTATTATGCGACGTTTTGCACTCACCCCGGGCTGGATAATCAACACTTTTCGTCTTAGGCGGCCGATCTACCGACAAGTCGCTGCCTACGGGCATTTTGGGCGCGCCGATCTTGATCTACCGTGGGAGCGCACCGACAGCGCTGGGGTGCTCCAGAGCGACGCAAACGCGGCTGAAGCTGCGCTGAAAGCATCGAGCCGATAGCTGAGGTTCGGTTGGGCGAGGCAGCATCTAGTACAGAACGTCCTCAGGGGAATGATCGATTGAAGATAGGAGTGTTGGGGACCATATCGTGGAGGACCCCACCACGCCACTATGGGCCCTGGGAAACCGTTGTTTATCACCTCACTGAGGGTCTGGTCGAGCGAGGTTACGACGTTACGCTCTTTGCGACCGGCGATTCCATAACGAAGGCGAAGCTTGAGTGGGTGTGTCCGCACGGCTTCTATGAAGATGAATCACTTGACGCTGGCGTCTGTCAATGGCTCCATATCTCGAACGCTTTTGAAAAATCGCGTGAATTCGACATTCTTCACAGTCACTATGACTTCTACCCATTGACTTTTTCGCGACTCACGGACACCCCTCTTCTAACGACCATACACGGATTCTCTTCGGAACGGATTCTTCCTGTGTACAGAAAGTACAGGGATAGTTACTACGTCTCCATCAGCGACGCCGACCGAGCTGAAGGCTTAAACTACGTGGCCACCGTGTACAACGGGATCGACGTCGACTCCTTTGACTATTCCGACGCTCCAGATGACTATCTCCTTTTCTTCGGGCGTATATCTTTTGACAAGGGCACTCATCGAGCTATTGAGGTGGCAAAGAAAACCGGTATGACGCTCAAGATTGCAGGACTCGTTGCCAGCGAACATCGCGCCTACTTCGAAAAGTGCGTTAAGCCTGAGATTGACGGGAAGCAGATACAGTATCTCGGCATGGTAAACGAAGAAACGAGAAACGAGCTCTTCAAGCAGGCGTATTGCAGCTTGCACCTGATTTCGTTTGCGGAACCGTTCGGCCTTACCCTGGTGGAGTCTCTCGCCTGTGGCACGCCCGTCATTGCGACAAACAAAGGAAGCGTCGCAGAGATACTCGTTGACGGCGAGACAGGATTTATCGTTCAGAGCATTAGCGACGCCATCGATAAAGTGGGGCAGGTCCGCAGCATTCGAAGGCAGAACTGCAGGAGACGCGCGCAGTGCTTTGACGTGGATCGGATGGTAGACGGGTACGTCAAGGTCTATGAAACGATCATGGAACGTGAAGCCAAGCACTCGGCTATCTAAGGGATGAACCTCACCAAGCTTCGGAGCTTCTACAGATGCGTCTTGCCTAACGATACGGCTGCGCTACTCTTCTATGCGTCCCTCGCTATCTGCATCGCGATCTGGAACGTCAACATCTTCATCAATGACGAGGTCACGCTCGCGGCACAGCTGCTCAATCTCGGACACGGCGCTCTTTCAATAGAAACGACGCCTACGAGGCTCTATGAGGGCCTGAGTTTCGGATCGTCGGCTCCGATCCTCGGATTTACCTTTCAAGGCCACATGTACGGCTTCTATACGCACGCCCTCGCTGTCTTTGCAGCGCCGTTTTACGCTCTCTTGTATCTCATTAGTGCCACCGTTGGAATCAGGCTCTTCTTCGCCTGTCTCTGGTCGTTTAGCATATTCATGGTCAGCTGGCTCTTTGGAAGGCTTTGGGGCAGGCCACGACTCGGCCGCGACCTCGGCGTGCTCGGCGCGCTGGTCCTGCTCATCGTCAACGGCTACGTTGCGACGCGGCTGCCGCCGCTTATCTTCGACCAGTGGGGCGCTCTCATGGCCATCCAACTGTTCAATATCTTGGCAACATCGGCCATCGTACTTCTTTCACTGCGTATCTTCACGCGATACTTCGCCGATGGTCGCGTAGCCGCGTTCGGGGCAGCGTTTATACTCATTGCCACGCCGCTCACATTCTGGGCGGTTTCAGCGAAGGATCACACGGCATCGGTGTTGCTGATCGTGGCGAGTATTTGGAGCCTCTATACGTATCTTCTGGACGGAAAAAAGCGTTACCGCTACCTTTCGTACGTTCTCGTCGGCATCAGTTTTTGGGTACGGGTATTTGACGCCGTTCCACTCCTCATAGC
>JBAULJ010000253.1:0-2629 GCA_049578125.1 Halobacteriota archaeon | reverse complement strand
ACTTGTATGTTCGGGATGTTATCGAGGTACAACCGACTCAACACGTAAATGAGGAGATCTTCACGACCAGTCGCCCCGGGCCGTGCGATGCCCGCCCTAAAGATCGGAGTGTTATAATGGATAAAGGTCAACGGGACAAACTCGGTAAAGCCGCCAGTCTCGTCTTGAATGGTTCTCAGGAGCTTTAGGTGATTGACGACGTCCTCGTACGACTCAATGTGACCATACATCATCGTGCACGTCGTAGGAATCCCGAGGCGATGCGCGCTCACGATAATGTCCGTCCACGTCTGCGTGTCGATCTTCTGTGGGCATAACGTTTTTCGCACGTCGTCCACGAGAATCTCAGCCGCGGTGCCCGGCATCGAGTCGAGGCCCGCCCTTTTGAGCATCTTGAGCATGTCGACATACGAAATGCCCAGCTTATCCGCGCCGTATGCGACTTCTGATGGCGATAATGCGTGTATGTGAATGTCGGGAACAGCGGCCTTGACGGCTTGCAAGATTTCGATGTACGTGTTGCCATCAACCGCTGGGTGAAGGCCACTGAAAAGTCCGATTTCGGTAGCACCTATTTGCCGCGCTTCTGCCGCTCGTTTGACGATCTCATCGACGGGCAAGAAGTAGGCCTCGGGATCGTCCTGTCTAACTCTGAAGGCGCAAAAACCGCACGACCCAATGCAGATGTTTGTAAAGTTAATGTTTCGGTTGATGACGTAGCTTACGTCGTCGCCGACGCGCTCCTGCCTGACCGTGTCTGCGACAGCGAAAACTGTATGGAGGTCAGCTCCACGCACGTTGAGCAAACGAAGGGCTTCGTTTTCGTCGATTCGAGTACCGCTTTGAGCTTTTTCAAGGATGTCAGGCAGAGTGCTGATCATGACTTTTCGTCCGCACGCGTTCCTCTCTGATGATTCTACGTTGACACAATTGCTGCTGGGATGGCATTCTACCGCGAGAATTCCTCGACTCTGACCGGATCGATAGTTGCGTCAATCAAAAAATCAAACGGTATCGCAGACGTCCATCCGACTTGCTCAAACATGTTCATGAAGGAGATGCCGACAACGGTGCCTCCTGGCAGCAAAGCGCTGTGGAGAAACTGCAAAACGTCGTCGCGACTCACTGGTGAAATCGGCATCGCAAGCCCTCCGAGGACGACTATAACCTGTGCGTTTGCAGTTTCAACAGGATCTCCGAACTGTATACCCACATGCTCTACAGGCATCACCCTCTTTACTAAACTCAGATCCAGATTAGGCACAAAGACCTGCTTTACGTTGAGAGTCCTAATCGCGTACGCAAGCAGTTCAATGAAAGGGGTGCAGACTCCTGGCAAACCGACGTACATCATTCTATCTTCGTCGCGCAAGTTAAGTTGTTCGATTATGCTCTTAAACGGTCGCGAGATTCCTGCGACCCCTTTGGTAGTGTCAATGATCGTTCTCTCCATATATCCACCTGCTAATGTAATGAAATGAGATTTAGCGCGCGTCTTAATAAAGGTGGGGTATGACGTTGGTCGCCGACACTTCAAAGCAGCAGACTGTTGACTGTTCACTCGTGACCTTCAGGAAAAAACGGTGCGCAAATCGGCTTGCGGGTCAAATAGCAATAAAAAGACGTTTGTTGGTGCATCGACTTACTCTCTCAAAAGCATTCGAAACAGCGATCAGCGGGGTTTAGAGCAGACGCGGAGGGCAAAGGCCGCAATCAGGTGAACAAAATGCGGACTGCGCGATACTTTTATTAAGGTCGGATTCCCCCTGAAGCAGCGTATCAATAACATCAGAAGGCTTTTGCCATGCGACGAACACACGTCTTCGCTTCGTGTCTGCTACTTGCGCTACTTTTGATAGGCGCAGCGCAGCCTTCACTGACAAACGCCGCAGAAATCAACGTTGGCAATGGCGGTACGTATAACACCGTTGCTCAAGCGATCGACGCTGCTCACCCGGGCGACATCATAGTCCTAGGCCCTGGCACGTACAATGAAAACCTTGTCGTAAACAAACCGCTGACAATTGTTGGTAATGGATCAGCCACAACAATTATTCAGGCAGCAGATCCGAGCAAAGATGTTTTACAGTTAAAAAGCAACAATATTCGCGTTGAGGGGTTAACCGTTCAAGGCGCGAGCGGTGCTGCGGGAGTGAACGTCGATCAGGTTGCTTCGTGTGTGGTGGCAGGTATTAGTGCGCACGGAAACGTTCGGGGCGTATATCTTAACCATGCAACGAACAATGAAGTGAGAAACAGCAATCTTGCCGACAACGGTTACGGAGTATATGGTGACTACGCGTCGTCCAACACGATATCGAACAACGTGGCAACAGGCGAAAAGGGTTATGGAAATACGCTAGGTGATGGCATATACCTTTTCTACAGTGACTCAAATACGATCACCGAGAATGATCTGAGCGGGAATCACGTCTACGGCATTTCACTCTACCACTCGTCAAATAACACCATTTCCACGAACACCATAAGCAAAAATGAACAGATTGGTGTCCGACTCCGCGAGTGTGACAACAATACCCTCAAGTTTAATACGATCAGTGGAAACGCTCAACAAGGCATACTAATCATTGAGACCACAGGAAACCAGATCTATCTCAACAGCTTCATC
>JBAULJ010000252.1:0-34563 GCA_049578125.1 Halobacteriota archaeon | reverse complement strand
TTCGGTGATTGAAAAGCGCGCATTTTTGCCGCGGTCGGTAGAAACACGTTCCTTTCTGCGGCTCAGGCGTCAGTCGTCCTAGGTGCGTCGGCAGTCGAAACGTGCCCCTGCGACAGAGCTGGTTTGATGAGCCAAGAGCGCTGCGACCAAGCGAGTGGCGCTCCCAGGGCAATACAGCATCTTCTTATACGGGGAGTGCGATGAAGGGTAATGGCTGTTTTAGGAACAGCATGGTCAGATAATGCCAACAGCGCTCATAACCGGTATCACCGGACAAGACGGATCATATCTTGCAGAGTTCCTGCTTGAAAAGGGCTACGAGGTCTATGGCCTCGTGAGGCGGTTGAGTACGCCTAATGAATCCCGTATCAGCGCTATCATTGACCGACTTGTGCTGCTTGAGGGCGACCTCACCGATCAGTCATCGCTCAACGTCGCGGCGCAGACCGCGATGCCTGACGAGGTATACAATCTAGCGGCTCAGTCATTCGTCGCCACGTCGTGGAACCAGCCGGTGCTGACCGGCGACGTCACTGGGCTTGGCGTCGTTCGCGTGCTAGAGGCGGTGCGACACTTCTGTCCCTTGGCACGGTTCTACCAAGCCTCGAGTAGCGAGATGTTTGGAACGGCGCCGCAGCCACTGAAAAGCGAGGCTACACCGTTCCACCCCCGGAGCCCTTATGCCGTCGCAAAGGTCTTCGGGTATTACACGACGCTTAACTATCGCGAGAGTTACGGGCTGTTTTGCTCCAACGGCATCTGCTTCAATCACGAGTCGCCGCGACGCGGCATTGAGTTTGTGACGAAAAAGATAACCGACGGCGTCGCCCGGATTTATTGTGGTCGGGCGAAAGAGCTTCGGCTGGGAAATCTCGAGGTGAGGCGCGACTGGGGCTTTGCACGCGATTACGTGAAGGCGATGTGGCTTATGCTGCAACAGGATGAGCCTGACGATTACGTCGTCGCCACGGGGGTAAGCCACTCGGTGAAGGAGTTTGCCAAGCTCGCCTTCGATGCCGTCGGCTTGAACTGGGAGGATTACGTGACCGTGGACGAGCGGTACCTGCGACCCGCGGAGGTACCCGACCTGCGGGGCGACGCCTCAAAAGCCCGCACAAAGCTGGGCTGGACACCCCACACCTCGTTTGAGGAGCTCGTACGGATGATGGTCGATGCAGACGTTGAGAAATACCGCAGAGCGGTCACCGAGCGTCGACCGCTCGAAGAGACGCGGTCCTGAGCTGTAACTGGCACACCGCCAGCGGCGAGCGAGTCGATAGTCTATCGATCCATGCTTCTTAATCCCTTGCGCATCAACGATTGGAAGCTCACAGAGACGTTCAAAGCGGTCTTCATTCTGCAGTTTGTTGTGTTGGCGCTCGTGGGGGTAGACGTGGTGGGGATTCACCTCCCGCTTGCCCGTGCCCTCGTGGGCGTCGCATACGTGTTCTTCGTGCCGGGCATCCTCATTCTCAGGGTGCTTCGCGCCCACGGCCTCGGCAGCACGCGAACGTTGCTCTTCTCTGTTGGCCTCAGTATCGCGACCGTCATGTTCGTCGGGCTTTTCGCAAACGTTGTGTATCCGCTGCTCGGCATCGAACGGCCGTTAGGCCTCGCCCCGGTGGTTGGGACGATGACCGCCGCCGTCGTGCTTTTAGCGGCGGCAAGCTATTGGCGCGATCGCGACTTCGCCGACGAGCCGACGTTCGACTGGCAGCGAGTGCTGAGCCCTCCAGTCCTCGTCCTGTGCCTTCTCCCCTTTATCTCCGTCCTCGCCACGTACGCCACGAACGTGTACGGGGGCAATCTTGCGCTGCTCGGCTTGCTTGTTGTTATCGCCGTCACAGCGCTTTGGGTCGGCGCGTCGTCCTCCATTTCCAAAGAGTCGTACCCGCTCGCCGTTTTCGCGATCGCGCTTGCGATGCTCTTCTTTGCATCACTCATCTCGTCAAACGTTTGGGGCTGGGATAGTCAGAAGGAGCTCTACAGCGCGAACCTCGTTCTCACCAGTGGCGGGTGGAACCCGTCCCTCGCGGAGTCGACGAACGCCGTGACGAGCATCACCTTGCTCGCCCCAGTTCTCTCGTTGATGTCGGGCGTGAGCGTAACGTGGCTTTTCAAGATAGTCTACCCTCTCGTTTTCGCGCTCGTGCCCCTCGCCCTCTTCGTCACCGTTCGATCCCAGACGAACGACAAAATCGCCTTCCTCAGCGCCTTTTTTGTCTCATCGCTGTTTACCTTCTTTGGCGAGATGCCGGCGCTCGCGCGGCAGGAGATCGCAGAGCTCTTCCTCGTCCTGCTCCTTATTTTGACAGTGGACAAATATCGGTCAGCCGTAGAGAAAAGACGCGTTTATGCGCTGTTCGCCGTCTTCGCCGGCTCGCTTGTCCTATCTCATTACGCGCTCGCGTTGATCTATCTTGCTTACATCAGCGTCGCGTGGCTCTTGTTGTTCTTGGTCGATAATCCCGCCTTGGGTCGGTTACGGCGATCGGCTCAGAAGATGCGGGCCGATCGATCAACAATACCGCACCGGATGCTGAGGCTCGTTTTCGTGCTTGCATTTGCCGTCTTCACTGCCGCGTGGTACTTGAGCTTCGGCTCGGCAGCCTCGGCTCCCATTGATACGGTGGTCGGCCACATACTCCGCACCATCGCGCCGGGGACCGTAGCGATAGCTCTTGGCGTCGGTGCCGTGATCTACGTAAGCGCGCTCGCGGTCATCTACGCACTCACGGCGCGGCGACTGCGGAAGACGAGCACGTGGCCGTGGCTGTACGCTGCGGCCCCTCTCGTGCTTTTAGTGGCGCTTCGATGGTGGGGGGCGCACTATGACGCCGTGTCGCTCAATGACGTCCTCCAAGTTGGCATGCTGTCGCCGCTTCACGAGTTTGGGCTGGCGCTCTACGTGCTCAGTGTTCTCCTCATCGTCATCGGGCTCGGCGTGCTCGCGCTTCGCCGCTTTTGGTGGGGCTTTGACGCTGAGTACGTTGCGCTCGCGCTCGCCAGCTTCGCCGTGTTGATCACCGCCACGATCATTCCGCTGCTAGCGTTTTCCATCAACACCACGAGGCTTTTCCACATCTCAACGATTGTGCTGGCGCCCTTTTGTGTTACGGGCGGGCTGCTCGTCGCTCAGTCGGTCGCTAAAATCACTATCAGGAGGCGCGAGGAGGCTTCTGAAGCCCTTACATTGAGACTCGTCGCCGTATTCTTCGTCACCCTCTTCTTGTTCAGCAGCGGATTCGTCTACGAGGTGACTCATCAGGGGTCGAGCTCGTTTGTGCTCAACAGTGGCGTTGACGCGCCGGTCTTTAACGACCGCGAGGTGGCCGCGGGCCAGTGGCTTCACGACACGCGAGGCAGCTTGGCAAGTGGCGGCCCTCTTATCCCGATTTACGCGGACGCGCATCGTCGTGCGCTATTCGACCGTTTTGATCTGTATCATCCCGCCATGTACTTCCTCAAGCCGGTGTGGGATACGCCGCGCAACTCGTACATCTACCTCGGCACGTTGAATGTCGAGCGAGGGCAGGTCGCGCAGATCGGAGCGACAACGCTTCTGAAGGGAACCGAAATAAGCTATGTCGATTTGCGCGGCCCAACCGAAGCTCGGAGCAAAATTTTTGATGACGGAGGGGCCGCCATTTATTACCGTCGCACAACGTGACGCTCCTTTACAGCCGCTGAGGGGGTTTAGCGTCACCCGACGCCACGACCATCCGACGGCCGTGTGTCCACCTACGGCTGACCGAGACTATATTTAGGGCTATTGACAAGGGAGATACAACGCGGTCACAGCGAGGGTGAGGGGCGCTGAAGATCGGCTGGCGGGTATATTTTGGCCTCCTTCTGATCGCGGTCTCTGTGGTGCTCTATCTGGCTCACTTCTACATATTCCACGATTTAGAGCATATCGGGATCTATGCACTTGGCGACGTTGCCTTTCTTCCGATCGAGGTGCTTCTCGTCGTCCTCGTCGTTGACTGGGTCATCAGCAGGCAAGAAAAGCGGAGTCAACTCGCCAAACTCAACATGGTAATCGGCGTCTACTTCAGTGAGGTCGGCACCCCACTCCTGAAGGCGTTTTCAGACTTTGACCCGCACGTCGAGAGGATTCGCGATGAGCTTCTAGTGAAGGCCACGTGGAAGAGCCACGAATTCGCCGACGCGAGTTTGCGCCTAAAACAGCACGAATACAAGCTCGTTTGCGAGAAGGACGATCCGAAAGCGTTGCATTTCCTGGAGAACCTACGCGGTTTTCTCACCTCAGAGCGGACGTTTTTGCTCCGTCTCCTCGAAAATCCGAACCTCCTCGAACAGGAATCCTTCACCGAACAGCTTTGGGCGGTCTTCCACGTCGCCGATGAGCTTCAGTACCGACCCGATCTCGCGAACCTGCCCGGCGGTGATTACCGGCACCTCGCTCTTGACGCAGGACGGGCGTACAGCGCGCTCACCGCCGAGTGGCTGAAGTACATGGCGCACCTCTTGAAGCGGTATCCGTACCTCTTCTCCTTAGCGTTGCGAACTAATCCGTTTGATCCGACCGCCTCGCCCGTGATCACAGACGCCGGCTGATTTAGTGCCGCAGTATCAAAGACGCCGTTCACACAGTACGGCAAACGCAGGACGGTGCACGCGTCGCTCCTGAAAATTATTCGACGTCGATCATCTCGAGCTCAGATGCCAGCGCAGGCAAAAAGGTTCCCACGTCGGTCACGACCCCGATTGCCTGTGCCGTGCCGCGATCGATGAGCTTCGTCACGGTGGCTGGATTAATATCTACGCAAATCGTCTTCACATACGAGGGCAGCATATTCCCGACAGCGATGGAGTGTAACATCGTGGCCATCATAAGCACAAGGTCGACGTCTTTGAGGAGCTCACGCATGGCATCCTGTGCCGCCATGATGTCTGTAATGACTTCCGGCAATGGGCCGTCGTCGCGGATAGACCCTGCGAGCACGAACGGCACGTTATTGACCACGCTTTCGTACATTATGCCACTTTTGACGAGTCCCTGGCGCACCGCCGCCGTAATCGATCCGCAGCGGACCACTTGGCTGATGGCGTAGAGGTGGTTCTTGTGCCCCTCGCTTACCAGCTCTGCCGTTTTGATGTCGAGGCCGAGCGACGTTCCGTAGAGGTCACGCTCGATATCGTGAACCGCAAGCGCGTTGCCGGCGAGCAGGGCATCGACATACCCGCGGCGAATAATTTTCGAAAGAGCATCAGCAGCGCCGGTGTGTGACACTGCCGGGCCTGCGACCACGGCGATCTTCTTTCCCTGCACCTTCGCGTGCACCATTTCGACGGCGATTTGGTGGATGAGCGTCGCGGAGGGGCGCTCAGAGGACACAGCGCCGCCCATAAACTCAAAAAGGGAGCGCGTACGCGGGCGTTCGGGAGGGATGACGCGCACGCCGCGCTGCCCGAGCACGACCAGATCCCCTGTCGTGACGTGGTGGAGCGGCGTGCACACCGCGCGGTCGTCGCGAACGACGATCATGCAGTCCATTTCGATGCCCTCTACCGGAATCCAGGCGCCGCGCTGGTGAACAAACGTGGGGTGATTCGTGGTCGAGTAGAACCCTTCTGGGACGACCTTGTCCTTGTCGGCCGCTCCGAGTCGGACATCCTCAATCTCGGGAACTTGCGCACCGAGCCGATGAAGGTCGCTCATGATCGCGTCGAGGTGTGCCTCGTCGCGCCCCTTGACCGCAAGCCGCACATAGCTCGGGTCGCTCTTGTGCTCGCCTATCTTGAAGGTGATGATATCAAACTCGCCGTCAAGATCCATGATCTTGTCGAGGACCCGTGTCAACGTCAGCGAGTCAATAATGTGTCCCTGCAGTTCCACTTCGCGAATCGTCGTCATTAGTACCGTCCTTGTGCGCCAGCTATGTTGTCCGTTCGCTTACCTCCTCACAATCATGGTTCCGATACCTTCGTCTGTAAACAGCTCAAGCAGGAGCGCGTGATGAACGTTACCGTTGATGATGTGCGCATTCTGCACCCCGGCTTCGAGGGCCTTTATGCACGCGTGCACTTTCGGAATCATCCCTCCGCTGATACTCCCCGATTCGATCGCACGTTGGGCCTCAGCGAACGTCATGCGGGAGATGACCGTTTCAGGATCGCTCGAGTCGCGCTGAATGCCGTTGACGTCAGTCAAGGCAATGAGCTTGCGGGCCGTAAGCGCCGCGGCTATGTCTCCCGCGACCGTGTCGGCGTTAAGATTGAGGCTATGGCACGCGCTGTCGACGGCGATGGGAGCTATCACAGGGATATATCCCTTGCCCGCCATAATCATCAGGATCTCCGGGTTGATGACTTCGGTTTCGCCGACCCAGCCGAGGTCGACTTCGTGTTCGATGCCCTCATAGACCACGCGCTGGGGGCTTTTTTTCCGAGCGGCGATCATGCGGCCATCCTTCCCGGACAGCCCGACCCCTTTGCCCCCGTGTTTGCCGATAAGCGCCACGAGACGCGTGTTGATATTCCCGACGAGGACCATGCGCGCGATCTCGAGCGTCTCTTCGTCAGTGATACGCAAGCCTGCCGCGAATTCGGGCTTTTTGCCCATTCGCTCCATCTTCTCGCTGATTTCCGGTCCACCTCCGTGGACGAGTACCGGCTGCATCCCAACGTAGCGCAAGAGCACGATGTCTTCGATAATGCCCTCCATAAGGCGCTTGTCGATCATCGCGTGCCCGCCAATCTTGATGACGACGAACGATCCGTAAAACTCCCGGATGTAAGGCAACGCTTCGATAAGGATTTGCTCCCGCTTCATTGACCTGTAGTTCCGACTGAGAATAGAAATATTTTCCTGCATGATCGTCAGGCTGCGATCGGTCGTCAACGACACGCAAAGGGCGAGTCCTGCCCTTAAAGACTATATGCTTCAAGTGCTATTGGGCACGTGTGAACGTTGGGTTCGGTCGCAGGCGGTCGATCAAATGACGCACAGGGTAGCGTGTATACAGATGGGTGCACTCGGCACGTGGCAGGAGAACATCGACCACGCGGTCGCCTTATCCGACGAAACGGATGCTGACCTCATCGTTCTTCCGGAGCTCTTCGCCCACTGCAGGGATTTCAAAGCTGGAGAGCACATTCCAGGACGTACCACGGAAATCTTTGCCCAGCTCGCCCGCGAAAAAGGTAGTTACATCCTCATGGGGAGCATCCTCGAGGTGGACGAATATGATCGGAGGTACAATTCAAGCGTGCTCATCGATCGGTCCGGACAGATCCTCGCCAGGTACCGCAAGATTCATCTTTTCTCATATCGTTCGAAGGAGCGACGCTCACTGGTTGCCGGGACTGACGTTGTCACCGCTCCAACGGAGCTTGGCGTTATCGGGCTCTCGATCTGTTATGACCTACGCTTTCCTGAGCTCTATCGGGCTCTGGTCAAGAAAGGTGCTGAGATGATCATCTGTCCTGCGGCGTGGCCATATCCTCGCATCGATCACTGGATTACGCTCAACATGGCGCGAGCGATCGAAGAACAATGCTACTTCGTTGGCTGCAACCAGATCGGCGCGCCCGCCCCAACGACCACGTTCGTCGGTCGGAGCATGATAACTGATCCGTGGGGGGAGGTTATCGCTGCGGCGGGCGCCGCGGAGACTATTATTGAAGCGGTGATTGACGTTGCTCTCGTCCGCAAGATACGTGAAGAATACGCGTTTTTGAATGACATCGTCGAGATTTAAGAGAGACCTGCCTCTCGAAGAGCTGCTTTTTCAGGAGTACATTCGGCTCACGCGTGGTGGTTTCGGCGCGATCCCTCCCCCTCCTTGAGCATCTGCGATTGCCTGCTGCTACATGCGTTTTTTATAACAAGCGCTAGATGTAACTGACAAAAGCGTGCAGGTGACGACAGCTGCCATCGGTCACTGACTATCTTTTGCTGGAACTGTTCTTGGTAAATGTCACAGCGGTGTTTCACCCCATTCCCGCCGAGCCAACGATAGCGATTTTGCTCGACAAACACGTCAGTCCGTTGCTGATTTTGACTGTAGTGATCGTGGGCTCATTCATTGGATCTGCTGCAGGCTTTCTCATCGGAAAGTACGGGCTCAGAAGGATTATCCCTTTTCACGACAGCGAACGCGATACAAGGGCCCAACAGTGGTTCCGAAAGTACGGGGGGGCGCTTCTGTTGGCCTCTCCGTGGATCCCGTTTGCAGGAGATCTTGTTCCGCTCGTCGCGGGTGTGGAAAACTACGACTCTTCACGCTTCGTGGTCGTCATTTTGGCAGCTAAAATAATCAAAGGCACGGCACTCGTCTATTTCATTTCGTTTTTCCTCCAGTTCTCGGGCCTGCATTTCTAAGTCGCAACGAGGACTGCCATAAGGCTGTGGAGCTTGTGGGGTTCACCTTCGGTATCACACGGGTCTGCAAAAAAAAACTAGCATGCGGGTGGGCGCGAAACAGACAGAGCCGTCCGCAGCATCAGACCAGTGCTAGTGCGAACTCATACGACGCCTCTTTTACGTGGTTGGGGGCTGTCGTGAGACCGGAACGGCATTCTGTTGCAGCTAGTAAAGTTTAAGAGCGTCCACGCGAAACGTGAAGTCACGCTCCGGTAGTGTAGTCCGGCCAATCATGAGGGACTCTCACTCCCTCGACTTGGGTTCAAATCCCAACCGGAGCATCTTTTTTATCGTTCGGGTGCGGTATCAGCGCCGAGCGAAGAGCCTGACGCCCGCTGTTTTGGCCAGGCACGCCTCTCTCTGCGGTTGGCCGGGGCGCTCTTGTCCGACCGCGTCGTGCTGCCGTGGATCAGTCCGACGATGACTCACGGAGCAACACCTCACGTGCGATCTGCATACCGTTGATCGCAGTGGGAAATCCAGCGTACACGGCCATCATGAGGATGGTCTCGGTAAGCTCGCGAGGCGTGCATCCGCTGTTCAGCGCTGCCTTAACATGATCGCGAAGCTGTCGCTCCCGATTGCCGAGCGCGGTGAGTGAGGCGACGATGCACAGCTCGCGCTGCTTCGGGAGTAGTCCGGGCCGGGTATAGATGTCCCCGTAAGCAAACTCGATGACATAGCGCGCAAGGTCGGGCGCTATTGTGTCCATACTTCGAATGAGATCGTCCAGGCCTTCCTCGTTTGCCTTGCGAAGCGCAGCGACACCGCGTTCAAATCGTTCGTTTTCCATGGCCATCTCCACACCATGGCGCTACGTCGATATAAGCGCTCTCGTGCGCTTCGCAAAGGCTCGCGTGTTAAATGTGCGCTGGAGTGCGCTGCTGCATCTGTCACTACTTTTTTATAAATGCGCAGAATAGTTGTAGCCGATCAAAGTAACTGGGTGCGTTTCGCTGCCTCTCATCACTAACTACGGTTTGCTTGAGCTGTCTCTCGTAAGCGCCACTTCGTCGGTGCTCCCGATCCCCACAGAACCGACAATCGCGCTGCTGCTGAGCGACAACGTGAGTCCTTTGATCATCCTCATCGTGCTGATCCCTGCGTCAGTTCTTGGCGCTTCAGTAGGATACCTTTTGGGAAAATACGGGATACGGAGAATAATCCCCTTTCATAATCCCGAACGCGAAAGGGGGGTCCAGGCTTGGTTTGGCAAATACGGGGCTGCACTGCTTATAATCTCGCCGTGGATTCCCTTTGCCGGCGATTTGGTGCCCATCGTCGCTGGAATCGAAGATTTTAACCCGACCACCTTTCTGATTATCATGTTCGTGGCCAAAGCTATCAAAGGCGCTGCAATCGTCTATTTCCTCTCGTTTTTCGTCCAGCTAGTCGGCCTGCATCTCTAATAGGCTTGCGAAACGGACTTAGCTGCTCGAACGAGGGACAAACTGGCGGCAAGGAGCGTACCGCCAGCGGGATAGACAAAAAAATGAGTGGCGTCGCGTGAAAACGGAGAGTCACTCTTCGACGAAGGTTATCGCCTCTGTTGGGCAGCTGTCAGCCGCTTCTTGACACTCGCACTCGCTGCAAGCAGTAGCGTCAATGACGTGCGATAACCCGTCATCTTGAAGCTCAAAGACGTCGGGGCACGTGTCTTCGCACGCTCCGCAGCCGACACAGAGTTCAACATCAATTTTCGGTACTAGCATGGTCATTCTAACCATGCTGTTTACTCTCCACGTTTATAACTATCGGTTGTCTGGCTTAGGTAGCCCGTTTCACCCCCTCGCAAGGCAACGCTGGTGAAATTGACAACCTGGCTCGCAGGGACGTCTGCACAACACATAAGGCTAAGGACTGCTCTTATGCACTCGTGTTTGACACGCATGCCCACATGGATACGCGTCCGTTTGAGGACTTTGAATTGATGGGTGTGGCCGGTGTGACCGATGTGCTCACGCTCGCACACGACCCGATGCGAATGTCAACGGCAGACGTCCTCGTCGACCACTTTCACAAGCTCGTTTACGGCGAAGTGCGGCGAGGCGCCGAAAATGGGGTTAGCGTGCACGTGGGTCTTGGCGTGCACCCGCGTTCTATTAACGACCAAGTTGACACGACCTTGGCAGCACTCCCCGAGTACCTCGCGCACCCAGCTGTCGTCGCGATCGGAGAGATTGGGCTTGAAAGGTGCACCGACGTCGAGGAGCGGGTCTTTCGTGCGCAGCTCGGGATCGACTACTATCCCAAAATCATCCACACGCCTCGGCGCGAGAAGCGAGAGGCGCTTGAGCGAATCATCGCGATCGTTGACGATGTCGGGGCCAAGGACGTGGTGATTGATCACATCGATCAATCAACGGTCGATGTCGCGCTGGAGGCGGGGACATACATCGGCCTTACCGTCCAGCCGGGCAAAGCGTCCGTGCGCGACGCTGTTGAACTGATCATAGAATACGCTGAAGCGAAGTTTGTCGTTAACAGCGACCTGAGCGCCCAGCGCTCGGATTGTCTGTCAGTCGCGAGGGTCATGCACGCGCTCACGGTCGAGGGATACGCCGATCGTGCACATAAGGCGTGTGTGCAGAACGGTCGCGACCTGTTTCTGCGATAAGCGTTCTCGTCGTGAAGCCAGCTCTTGAACTGTTTTTTCCTTGCGTATGCTTTATTACCTTCGATGTGGTACTTAGTATGATGATCCTATGACCGACGAAAAGAAAGACGAAGAGAAGCGAATGACGCCGAGAGACTACTGGATGAGCGACCCCTTTGCTGAAATGCGCCGGATGCTTGATACGTTCCGCGGCAATATGGAGGACACCCTCGAGCGTGTTTTCCCGTCGCAGGCGTCGCTGCCCGCTCTGAAACAACCCCGCGTCGACATCCTTGACCTTGGCGACGCCCTTCAGGTCGTCGCTGACATGCCCGGAGTGCAGAAAGAGGATATCGAGATTAATCTCACGCCCGAACGGATCGAGATCAGCGCTGAATCGAGTACCGAAACCGAACGTAAAGAGGAAGAGTACACCTACCGCGAGCGCGGCTACGCATCGTACCGCCGGATGCTAGACCTCCCCGCTGAAGTGCTGTCGGATAAGGCAGAAGCGACGTTCAAGAATGGCGTCCTCGAGGTCAAGTTGCCGAAGAAGGAGCCCACTGAGGCGGAAAAGAAAACGCGAGTTAACGTCAAGTAGCATAGATGGCTATGCAAGAACGAGCCAAGTATCCGTTTGAGATCACCGTCACGCCAGAGGCGCTCGACCGAGGGCGCCACTGGATAATCGTTCAGCTGAGGAACGTATCAACCGAGCCCCTTTCGGACGTGAGCGCAACGCTGTTTGCCTACAACTCGCACGACCTCGACGTGTTGCCAAGCGGATCCTTTCATTTTGTGAAAGAACTTCGCCCCCAAGACACCGCGGCGCTCAACTTTCACGTTTTTGCGAACCATAGTGGCCGGGTCTATCTTCACGTCACCGCGTACCGCAACGGCGCTCTCGTAAGCTGGTACTCGCCCGATCAGGAGCTCCGGCTCACGGAAGATCCGGCTGAAATCCAGACCTTCTTCGCGAATCGTCCTTACTGGGCGTACGAAGAGACGATCGAAGCGGAAACAGTCGTGCACGCCCGCCGCGACGTGCAGAACCTTCGCCTCGAAATCGCCGCACGCCCTCCATCGAAAGCCCACACGCTTATGGACGTCATTGATATCGACTTTATTGCAGAAGGCGGCACGAAACGGTTCGTAAGCGAGCTCTACGCGAGTGAAGAAGGCACGTACCTCCTCACGGCGCGCCTGTTTCACGAACAGAAATTGATTAGCAGCAAGGAAGCATCCTGCTATGTCGCGCCTTTTGAAGAGTGAATCGGCGCGTCACTGACTGCTCCTGGCGCGTTCCTTAGCGCCATCGGCCGAGCTACCATGAACAGAAATGTGCGGGCCCTCAGAGGATACTTCTCGAACTACGTGCGAAACGATTTTGACAATCCGTTTTACGCATCGTTCAAGATCACGCACCGATGCAACCTACGGTGCGGCTTTTGCAACGTGTGGGCCGATAAGATCCCCGACCTTAAAACGAGCGATGTGTTCACCGTCATCGATAATCTGTCGCGAGCGAGCACTTTTACCATAAGCTTTGAAGGGGGGGAACCCTTGCTGCGCAAGGATATGGGCGACGTTCTGCGCTACACACACGACTGCTCGAACTATACTCTGTTTACCACCAACGGGCTTCTTATCGATCGCCGGCCCTTTGCCGAGTACGCGAAGTACTTCGACTTTCTGCAGTTGTCGATTGACGAGGGGCACGACAACGTGCACCTGTTTGACCGGCTCGATTACTTCACCGATCTCGGCATTAAGACGACGGTGCAAACGGTCGTCACAAAGCACGACCTAGACAAAATCGAGGAAAAGGTAGAAAAAGTGCACGCGCACGGCCACAAGATTCTCTTAATGCCCGCGTTCAACTTTGACGGCACTGAAGACCTCACGCCGGATCTGATGATGCTTCGCGAGATCATCACCCGCCTAAAGCGCGAGTATGGAAGTACGCTCACGACGAGTCGTTCGTACATTGAGAGCTTTAACCAGCCGTACACGTGCCGAACGCTCAGCGTCATGATCGAGCCGAATGGCGATATTATTTATCCGTGCATGCCCATCGGCACGAAGCTTGGAAACCTCCTCGAAAACGACTTTCAGACGCTCATGACCTCAGAAAGGGCACAAGCTGACCGGCGACAAATGCTGCGTTGTGACAAACACTGTCTGATCTACTGCCACGCTGAGACGTCTCACCTGATGTCATTGCGTAAACTCGTGCCCTATGCGCACAACATGGTGAGCTTCCGGTTGTTTGGCTAGACGAGTCGGACCACGGCTTGAACGGTGTTACGCGTGGCAGTGCGGGGCGTTAGCTTCAGGTGTCTATTACCAACAAGAAAAGATAATACGCTCTGGCGATGATAATCTGCAAATGGAACTAGCTGCGGAAGGCGAGTCTAACACGGATCAAGCAGACGTAACAGACGAACCAAAGGGGGTCATTTCGTGATAAAAGATGCGATGCTGTGGGAGCCGATTGCAGACGAGGGCGTCCACTGTTTCGCGTGCTCTCACGAGTGTAAGATCAAGAAATGGGATCGCGGGATCTGTCACGTGCGGCAGAATCTCGACGGCAAGCTCGCGACGCTCATCTACGCCGAGGTGAGCTCCATGAACGTCGATCCCATCGAAAAGAAACCGCTGTTCCATTTCTACCCGGGATCGAAAGTGTTTTCGCTTGGTTCAGTGAGCTGCAATTTCAAGTGTGAACACTGCCAGAACTATGACATCTCGTTCGCGGAAGTCGGCGAGCTGGGTACCACGGAAGTCCTGCCAGAGCGTTCAGTGCAGCTCGCTCTCGAGCGTAACTGCCGCGGGATCGCTTGGACGTACAATGAGCCGACGATCTGGTTTGAGTATACTTACGATTCCGCGATCCTTGCTAAGGAAGCCGGCCTGTACACCGTGTACGTGACCAATGGCTATATGACGCCGCAGGCCCTCGAAAAGATTGGCCCCTATCTTGACGCGGCGAACGTTGATGTGAAAGGCTTCAGCAAGAAGTTCTACAACGGCGTCTGTAAAGCGCGCCTCGATCCCGTGCTCAAGACGTGCGAGCGCATGCACGAGAGCGGCATCCATCTTGAGTTGACGTATCTCATTATTCCCGGTCTCAACGACGACGACGAACAGCTCGGTGCGTTTAGCGCGTGGGCGGCAGGGGTCGACCGCGACATACCAGTCCACTTCTCACGCTTTCATCCGGATTGGCGCATGCTCGACCGTCCAGCAACGCCCATGGAAACCCTTAAAAAAGCGCACCACGTCGCGACGCAGGCCGGACTGCGCTACATCTACCTAGGAAACGTCGCAAGTGAGTACGAAAAAACGTTTTGCCCGGACTGCGCTGCGGTCATCATCGACCGCACAGGCTATCGGATTAGCAAACGAGGAAAGACGTGTCCGCGGTGTGGCTACGTCGCACCCATCGTCGATTAGTACGCCTTCCGGGTGATAGTGAGGCATACCCTGAGAATTTTTTTCAGGCGGTCGATGCTGAGCTCTTTGCGGGCCATCGCGATGTCGCTCATCAGGTCTTTCCCGCTCATGCGCTGATAATGCCCATTTCTTTCTATTTAAATACTTCGAAATGGGTCCTGCGGGCAAAGATCGACGTAAACAGCTTACCCATAAAGGTTAATACCCTCTCGTGTCCTATCGGTTGTGATGTCATGATCTGCAAACGCTTATCTGAGGTAACCGACGCCGAATTCGACCGTCTGCTCGACCGCGGCGCTGCTGTGCGCGAGGTTATGGATCACGTGCAGAAAATCATCAGCGACGTGAGAGAAAATGGCGACACCGCCGTCATGCAGTACACGCTGCAGTATGACAAGGCCGATATCGTCGAGCTTAGAGTGACAGAAGGAGAGCTCCTTGCTGCGTACGAAAACGCCTCGCAGGACATCATCGACGCGTTGTATAACCTGTCGGACAATATCACCTCGTACCATGTGCGGCAGGTGCAAAGTGACTTGTGGCTTCACGAGGTGGCTCCTGGAGTCGTCTTTGGGCAAAAGACAACACCACTCGATCGCATCGGTGCGTACGTGCCCGGAGGGTTTGCAGTCTACCCCTCAACGGCACTCATGAATATCGTTCCGGCCAAGGTCGCCGGCGTCCGGGAGGTCATTGTATGCATCCCACCAATGCCTGACGGCACGGTGCCCGTAGCAACGCTCCTTGCGGCTGACATCGCGGGAGCGAACGCGATCTATAAGATTGGGGGGGCACAGGCGATTGCGGCAATGGCATTTGGGACGGAGAGCGTCGCGAAGGTAGATAAGATCGTCGGACCCGGCAACGTGTACGTGACCGCGGCGAAGCTCCTCGTGCAAAGTGAGGTGGAAATCGATTTCCCTGCGGGCCCCAGCGAAATCGCGGTGCTCGCCGATGGGGGGGACGCTGCGTTTATCGCCGCTGACATAATTGCCCAACTCGAGCACGGCCCAAAATCATCCGGGTTCCTGCTCACCCCCTCAGCGGAACTCGCACACGAGGTCGAAAAAGAGCTCAATGCGCAGCGTGAAGCTGCATCGCGGAAGGATCTCATCGATCTGAGCGGCAGTGCCATCCTCGTAGGCGAAAGCTTGGACGCGTGCGTTGAATTCGTAAATGACCTCGCCCCTGAGCATCTTGAACTCATGGTGCGTGATCCCATTAACGTCCTCGAAAAAATACGCAACGCAGGAACGATCTGCGTCGGCGAATATACGCCCGCAGCCGTGGGGGATTACGCTACCGGAACGAGTTCGACGTTACCAACAGGAGGGTTCGCTAAGTATGTGAGCGGGCTCAACGTGGGCCACTTTACGAAGACGACGAGCGTTCAAGTGCTGACGAGGGACGGGCTCGAGAGCCTTGCGGACCTCGTCCGTTCTCTAGCGCAGATCGAGGGGTTGCCTGGACACGCAGCGTCCGTGCTGCGGAGGCTCCAATGAAGGTGACGCGCTCAAGCGCCATCATCCCAGAAACCGACGTTACCGTTGCGGGGTGGGTGCATGAGCTTCGCGACCTCGGCGGCATCAGCTTTCTTTTGCTCCGTGATCGCGATGGTATCATGCAAATCACCATGCCAAAGAAGAAGGTCCCTCCGGAACTCGTTGAACGCGTGCGAAGCCTGAGCAGGGAGTCTGTGGTGCGCGTGGCAGGGCTCGTCAAGGCTGAACCGAAGGCGCCGCAAGGCTATGAGATCATTCCGTACGAGGTTGAGCTCCTGAACGCCGCGGAATCACCGCTTCCGCTCGACGTCACGGGCAAAGTGCCTGCCGAACTCGACACGCGGCTTGACGCACGCTTTATGGACGTGCGTCTTCCTGCCACGCGGGCTATCTTCTTCATTCGCGCGACAGTGCTTGACGAAGTGCGTGCGTTCCTCGTCGCTCGCGATTTTATCGAGATTCAGACGCCCAAGATGGTGGCAACGGCGACCGAGGGGGGGACACAACTTTTTCCCATATCGTACTTCGACCGCGAAGCATTTTTAAATCAGAGCCCGCAGCTCTACAAGCAGATCATGATGGCGGCCGGGCTGGAACGCGTGTTTGAGGTTGGCCCTATCTTTCGCGCCGAGGAGCACGATACGCGCAAACATCTCAACGAGGTCACCTCGATTGACGTCGAGGCCTCATTTATGGACGACCGCGAGGTCATGGGCCTTCTTGAGGAGCTTATCCAGCACGTCTATGTGGCCGTCGCTGAGCGTTGCAGCGCTCCGCTTCAAGCGCTAGGTGTAACTCTTTCCATTCCGCATATCCCCTTTCGCCGGATCACGTACGCAGAGGCGATTGAGATCGCGGATATTCCGTGGGGAGACGATCTTGACACGGCAGCTGAGAGAGCGGTTGGCGAGGAGATCGGAGAGCACTACTTTATCGTTGACTGGCCAGTTGAGCTGAAGCCCTTCTACGTGCAGCCGCGCAACAACCTCTGCTACGCATTTGACCTCATGCACCCGCGGATGGAGCTCGCGTCGGGGGCGCGACGGATTCACGACTACAGGCTCCTCTCCGAACAGCTTGCTGGCAAATCGCTTGCCCTAGAGAGCTTTGCATTTTATCTCGACGCGTTTCGCTTTGGTATGCCGCCCCACGCGGGGTGGGGTCTCGGGGCCGAGCGCCTTCTGGTGACTATGCTCGGCCTCGCTAACATTCGAGAAAGCGTCCTTTTTCCTCGAGATCGTCGCCGGATTACGCCGTGAACCGAATTACGCCGCTTGCGGTTAGAGTACATACCATAAAGTATAAGGTGCGGACCCCGCACTACAATACGAGGTAGGGTATGCGTTATCAGGACGATCTAGATGCGATACCGCGTCGCTTAAGGCTCAAAGAGGGAGCTCCGCGGTCGACGCTCGAACAACGCGTGACAATGCTCGAGCGTAGGGTGTCCGAGCTCTCTGGTATCCTCAATGGGATCACCCAACAACTCGTTGACGTCAGCTCATCCGTCCATGATATGACACATCTTCCGGGCGTGTACGGACAAGGTGAGCTTTCAAGCGATGCAGAACCGATCGATGAGCCCTCGTCACTACGCCAACAACGCAGACGAAAAAAGACCGCTTACGTCATCGCGGACAACGATTATCCTCCGGAACCTGAGCGGCGCCTTGGGGACGACATAATCATTGCTGATCGCGATCTGTGAGTGGACACGCGGCCCGATGGACCGATGTTTATCAAAGAACTGGAGATTCACAACTTCAAGTCATTTGGAAAAAGGGTGAAGATCCCCTTTTTTGACGATTTCACGGCTGTCTCCGGACCAAACGGCTCGGGAAAGTCCAACATCGTTGACAGCGTTCTCTTTTGCCTCGGGCTCTCGACGTCGCGGACGATGCGCGCTGAGAAGCTCACAGATCTTATTTTCAACGGAGACGGTGCCAACGAGGCGATGGTCAAGGTCAGATTTGACAACGCAGACGCCGAACTTCCCGCCGACACAGAGGTAACGGTCGCCCGAAAGGTGCGCCGCACCGCGAGCGGGTACTACAGTTACTACTATCTCGACGGCAAGCCGTGCACGCTTACAGACATCCACGAGCTTCTCTCAAAAGCGTGCATTATGCCAGAAGGCTACAACGTCGTGCTGCAGGGCGATATAACCCGTATCATCGAGGTAAGCCCGCTGGAACGTCGGAAGATCATCGACGAGATCGCCGGCGTCGCTGAGTTTGACCGGAGGCGGGATCGGGCACTCGATGAGCTCGAGGTGGTGCGGGAACGCGTCGACCGCGTCGACATTATATTGAACGAGGTGGCGCTCCGGCTTGAGCAGCTCAAGGTCGAGCGGGAGTACGCCCTCAAGTACCAGGAGCTCAAAGCGAAGAAGCGGGACTACGAAAAAATGGTCTTTGCGTCAAAGCTCAACAAGCTCGCGCACGACATCAAGGCGATCGAAGGCGATCTTGAACGCAAGCAAAGGAGCAAGGACAAGGCAGTCAATGAACTCGCCGCGGCTCGGGAAGCGATCTACGACCTGGAGGGGCAGTTGAGTACACTCAACAGCGCGGTGTCCGAAAAAGGGGAAAACGAGCAATTCGAATTGGCAAGGCACATTGAAAACATCAAGGGGGATATCGCTCAACACCGGAACCGGATTGATTTGGTGAGTAAGGAGGTTGAGCACCTCGAAACGCAAAAGCGCAAGGCGTTCATAGAGGTGAACGCCCTGAAGCAGAAACACGAGGCGCTGCAGAGCGATCTCGCGGCAGAAACGGTCCGGCGGGCAAGCCTGGCAAGTGAGCTCGAAGAGCAGGAGCGGGAACTCAACGCACTCCAAGAACAGCTATCCAACTTCGACTCAGATGTCACCAAAGCGCGCGACGACCTCTTTGAGAAGCGCACGGCGCTTGGCGAAGAGAAGGACAAGCGCGGGGACGTCGTGCGCGCACGAGACCGCGTGCTAGACGTTATACGTCGTGCTTCAACAGACGTGCACGCGGTCGAGCGGGAGATTGACGCGGCGCGCTTGGAGGTTGGGGCTGCCCAAAGTGACCTAGAGACGCTTCATCAGAACCGGGCCGAATTGACGCGAAAACTAGAGGACGCGCAAGAGGACATCAAAGACCTCGAGGCTCAACGTGAGGACCTCAAGCTCGCTATCGAAACGGTCGAACGGCGGCTCAATCAAACGCACCAAGATTTCGTTCGGGCGGAAACACGTCTCAAAGAGAGCTTCGGTAAAGCGGTCGAAGCGATAATGGCCGCCCAGTTACCGGGGGTGCGAGGCGTTGTCGCGGAGCTCGGGCGTGTCGATCCGCGATATGCCACAGCGCTCGAGATCGCGGCTGGCTCCCGTCTACGCAACATCATCGTTGATACTGACGCCGACGCGGCGCGTGCTATCGCGTATCTGAAAGAAAACAACGCGGGGCGGGCGACCTTTTTGCCGCTCAACAAGATGAAGCCCGTCCACCGCGAGACACTTCAGGTGCGCGACGGCGTCATCGATTACGCGATCAACCTCGTTCAGTTCGATCCAGAGTACGCAGCGGCATATGCGTATGTTTTTGGCAGGACCGTTGTGGTAACGGAGCTCGAGGCGGCGCGCGGGCTTATTGGCACGTACCGTATGGTGACCCTCGAGGGCGAACTGCTCGAGGTGAGCGGTGCGATGACGGGGGGCATCGACCGAAGGGCACTGAAGTTTATCGCCGGTGAAGAACAGGAACTGCACAAGCTCGGTCGGCAGATACGTGAGTACGAGAAGGAACGTGCGCGATTACAGCAGGAACTCAGCCAAGTAGACGACCTTCTGCTCCAGGCACGACACGAGCTCGTTGCCGCTGAGGGCGAGCGGGAACGTTTGGCACGGGAGGCTACGGCCCTCGAGGCGCGAAAGGCCCAGGCCGAGGCGTCGGCGGATGAAAAAACAGTCCAGCTCGCTGCGATGCGGGAGGAGAATGAGCAGGCCGGCGCGCAGATTAATGAGCTCGAGGAGCAGGAAGCGCTGCACGGCGCGGCCATTGCCTCTCTCGAGCGGGACATCACCGACCTCGAGAAGCGGCTCAAGGGTACCGACGCGTCGAAGCTCACGGAGGATATCAGCCAGATCGCAGACGAGGTCCGGCGGCTCCAGAACCGTGTGAGCAGATGCGACGCGACCGTCACTGAATTCCGTCTTCATGAAGACTACAACGAGAAGAAGCTTGGCGACGCCAAGGAGCACTTGCAAACGACGGATGAGCGGATCAAGGAGCTTCGAGGCAGCATCCGTGAACATACCGAGGCAGCTACGCATTTGGAGCACGAGCTCGACGACGTTTGTGGACTGGAACGCGATCTCGCGCGCGAGCTTTCGGAATTGCGGGAAGGACGCGACGCGCTGCTAGCGCAGATCAGCCTGAAGGAGACGGCTAAAGCGGACCTTCAACGCCAGATTGACCGCACCGAGCAGGCTATCGACGCGCTCGACTACCAGCGGCTCGAGCTCGAAGCTCGGCGCGATGAACTCAAAGCAGAGGCTGGCGAGATCGATGACGTGCCGTTCAATGAACCGTATGAGGCTGTTGTAGCCGGGTTGCGAACGCTCGAGTCGCAGCTTGAATCGATGAACGACGTGAACATGCGAGCCATCGAGGACTATGATAACGTTGAACGACGGCAGCAAGATCTCAGCGCGCGCAAGGAGACGCTCTTTAACGAACGCGTTGAGATACTCGAACGCATCGACCGGTACGGCCAGATGAAAAAGGAGGCGTTGCTGACGGCGTTTAACAGCATCAACGCGAACTTCAAGGACATCTATGCCGACCTCTCGGGGGCCACTGGTGAGCTCGCTTTAGAGAACTATGAGGACCCCTTCGACGGTGGCCTCTTCATCAGGTCGTGGCAACAGGGCAAACACGTGCAGCGAATCGAGGGGATGTCAGGTGGAGAGAAGAGTCTTGCCGCGCTCGCGATGATCTTCGCCATTCAGCGGTACCTGCCGGCGCCGTTCTACATGTTTGATGAGATCGACATGTTCTTAGACGGCGCAAACGCTGAGCGCGTCGCACGGATGATCAAGAAGCTCTCGGTGAACGCTCAGTTTATCGTCGTCTCGCTCCGAAAACCCATGATCGAAGCAGCCAGTCGGACGATCGGCGTCTCGATGCAAGAAGGCAACATCTCGAGCGTCACTGGGGTGAAGTTGAATTGACGAGCGGGGAAAGCCCCGATACCGCTGCCAACGGTGCAGCGCCGGAAGACTTCGATGAACGATCGATCGACATCTTGGTATCCCTCGCGAAAAACGGCGAGATCGATCCGTGGGACATCGACATTGTAGACGTTACCGACAAGTTTCTCGCGCGGGTCGCCGAGCTCGAGAAGCTTGATCTGCGGGTGTCGAGCAGAACGCTTCTTTTCGCGTCAATACTGCTCAGAATGAAGTCTGACGTTCTTGAGGAATCGGAACCGGAAGACGTCGAAGAAGAAGAACCGGTCGAAGATGACCTTCAGGCGTGTTTCCCTGCGCTCAGGCCGAAGGTGCGGCGGCACGCGAAACGGCGCGTTAGTCTCTCAGAGCTTATCCAAGAGCTTAAAAAAGCGACAAAGCGCAAGGAAAGGTCTGACGTTCGGCGGTTCGTGCAGCTTCAAGCGCAAGAGTTTGACGCACTCGCAGTGGCACATAGTGAGGACATCGAGAGACAAGTGAAACGTGTGAAGCGCGAGCTCAAGCGACGCTTCGCAGTGCGTGATAAGGTTCTTTTCAGCGAGCTCATTGTCGACAACACGGTTGAAGCCATCGTCCAAACCTACATACCATTGCTCTTTATGGCAACCCGGCGGCAGATCCAGCTGGAGCAAAAGGAGCTTTTTGGCGATCTCTCCATCAAATGCAAAAACCTTTAACGCTCGTGTAGCATTCATGAGCGGTAATGAACGATCGAGACCTCATCGAGGCAGCGCTGTTCGTTGCGGGCAGGCCTCTGACTCTCCTTGAACTGGAATCTATCGCGAGCATTGATGCCGACGTAGAAGATCTTGTCGAGTCACTCGTCGAGGAATATCGGGAGAAAGGCGCTCTCGAGATCGTTCAGACCGATGAAGACGTGGTCATGCAGGTAAAGGGTGAGTACGCTGACGCGGTGCGGACGATCGCTCAGCGCGATCTCGAAACGCCAGTGTTGCGCACGCTTGCGGTCATAGCGTTCCACCAACCGGTCACGCAGTCGAAAGTAGCGGAAACTCGCGGAAACAAGGCGTACGGGCACGTACATGAACTTGAGGCGCGCAAGCTCGTCGAATCGGAGCCCTACGGAAGAACAAGGCTGTTGCGAACCACGAAAGCGTTCGCCGACTATTTTGGCTTCGAAACTGATAGCCTCGAGGAGATTAAGCAAAGAATTGGGCTGCTTTTGCGTTAGCACAAATCGCTTCTTCAGGCGCTCGGACGTAACGGGTGAGATATGGACGCGCTTGTCAGCGATCGAGCTCCCGAGAATAGGCGGCCCGGTTGGCGATTTTTGCAGCGAAAGCGCCAGCCACGAAGCCCGCATCCACGTTCACGACGGCCAACACCGAGCACGACTGCAGCATTGCTAGCAGCGCAGCCTCTCCTCGACCGCCGAAGCCGTACCCAGTGGAGACCGGAACGCCGATTACAGGGATGTCGGTCAAACCGGCGATGACGGTCGGAAGCGCCCCCTCTCTTCCGGCGAGAACGACGAGCACGTCAGCATCAAGGAGTTTTTGAAGCTCTGGGTATAATCTGTGAATGCCCGCAACCCCGACGTCGTAGGACTTGATAGTCTTGCAGCCAAACTCTTCTGCAACGACGCGCGCCTCTTCGGCAACTGAGATGTCGGCAGTACCGGCACATACCACGCCGACCAGTCCGCAGCGACGTTGAAAATGCGGTTTTTTTCCGATGACTGCTACGCGGGCGCGATCGTGCCACTCGATATCGAAGCGCTGAAGTGCCTGCAGCTGGTGCTCAGAGACCCGCGTGAGAACCGTCCGCCCTTCAGCCTTGAGTTGCGCTTCAACGATAGCAAGGAGATCCTCAGTAGTTTTGCCCTCAGCTAAGACAACTTCCGGAATTCCTACCCGGTGCATTCGTGCTGTATCGAGCTTTGCAATGTCGGCAACCCTCGTGTATTCGTCAATTTTGAGCTCACGCCGGATGATGCGCTCGGCTTCGTCGTGAGTGATCTCTCTGTTAGTGAGTCTCTTGAGGATCGTGTCTAAGGAAGGCATCTGCAGTAGTTTGTTTTTTGGCAACGATAATAAATATGTAACCTCGATGGTGTCGCGAGCGCTTCGCTTGACATAGTCGTCTAACTTTGCAGCAGATAGCCGGAACGGGCGAAACGCAGCGACAATCGTTGGGCGGACAGCAAGAAAGAACACCGCAGTGATCTCCCACGCCTGAACGGAACGCGGAATGCCAGGCTATCGGCACGAACTAAGGACTCTGGGCCTAGACTGTGGGCCAAGTCATTGCTGTTCGCTGAGGTGATGTGAATGGCCAGAAATCCTTTCAGTCCTTGCGCGAGACAAGTAAATCTGTGCATATCGCAATGCCTATTAGGCGTGGCTCATTTTAGGCGTTAAGGAACAGCTTGCAGGAGACCTACACGTCACCGCTACTAACGTAAAGCCATGAAAGAGAGAACTGAGGTTGTCATACTCGTCGCTGTTTCAATCATCTCATCGCTGCTCCTGTACCTTCCCTTCGCCCTCAACGTTGACGCCGTGTTAGGTGTGAAGCTCCCGGTCACAGGAATGCAGGTGCTTGAGCGGTACTACGACGGACCGTTGTACGTCGTCGTTTCGAAGACATTCTATGCTTCGACGTCGCCACTTTACAGCGCTTATTTCTTGCCGGCACAGTACTATGCCGCGCACTTGCCCGGATATCCGGTTGCGATTTGGCTCTTCTCGCTGGCATTGTCGCCGTTTGTGGCGATGCTAGTCGCAAATCTTGTCATCTCAGCAGCAGCGGTCGTCGTTTTTTACTTCCTCATAGCGAGGTTTAAACTCGTGCACGATCCTTTTTCCTCGGCGCTCTTGTTCCTCTTTTTTCCGCCCCGGTGGTTCCTCTACCGCAGCGTCGGGGCATCGGAACCGCTCTTCATCCTGCTCACGTTGTTGATGCTCTATTTCTTAAAGAAGGACGAATCGACAAAAGCCACCTTTTTGGGCGCTTTTGCGACGCTCACGAGAATATGGGGGATCATCACCTTCCCCGTGTTGATTGGCTTGTGGCTGTGGAACAAGAAATTGACCGTGAGGAGGTTCGCGTTGGCCCTCGCCATTCCGGCCTCGCTGTTGCTGCTGTTCTCATTTTACGCGTACTCGCTCGGCGACTTCTTCGCTTATTTCGCCGTGAACCAAGCCCTTTTGAACATTCCCTTGTTGACCATTCCGTCACACGCCGTAATGGGTGAGAGCAGCAGCGCGTTTGGGGCTGAACTCTATGTCATCCTCTTTTTCATCTATAGCATCGGCATCGTGCAACTCTATCAGAAGGGGTACAGAGAGCTCTTCCTCTATGCGCTCTTCATGTTCGTTCCGGTGCTCTTCGTGCTCCACGAGGATATTAGCCGATACTTACTACCGATTGCGCCATTTGCGCTGATTATCGGCTTAGACGCGCTTGTGCCCAAGAAGCGCCTCCATTTCCTCATCCCGCTCGCGCTGCTGTGCGTCGCGGCCTATCTGTACTGTCTTGCAGTTTTGCCGACCAACCTGCTGCCGTTCGATGCGTTTGAGCGGTTTGTACAGGCCTTTGGAATGCCATAGCGGGGCACGCACAGGTGAGATGGAGATTCTTCAGGCCGTGTGCCGCAGAAAAGCCATCGAACACCTGCGTAACTCAGAAAAGCCACGCGCCGCTAATCCAGATGAACACGTTCTGGACGACGACCGCAATCATGCCGATTATGATGTTCTTTTTCCAGTCATCTGGAACCAAAATCCGAGGAAGAGGTATAAGGGAAATATCGCAGCCACATAGCCCACAAAGGACATCACCGTGGAAAGCGATAAGAAAGTGACCAACGAAACGAGGGAGCACAATGACCGCCAGACCTCTTTTGAGGAGAAAGAGGGCCGCCATCATCACCAAGAGGCTGTGATTAAGAGAATTGGCACAGCGGAATAGTTTAACGGTGTTCCTGTGAGGCCCACAAAGCCATAGATCTGCACGTTGTTAGCCAAATTGGCTACCGACACCGTATTATCCCAGAGCGCAGCCTCAACGAGTGAGACGATGAACGGGTCGCCGAAGGTGTATTGGACCACTGCCATCGATAATAATCAGTCAGTGTCCTCTACGGTAGCCTAGATTGTTTGCGCGCGATCATGACCTACGTTCGCGGGCGCCGTCCGTCCCGTCACGGTGACTTAGTACGGACTTTCGGTTGCCACTTGTCCGTAAGCGAACAGGTTCCCACCCTTCCAGAGCTAAAACCGCTCTGTGTCGCTGTTCTTTTTAGCCTAGCGAACCAGTCCCCTGCGTCGCGCTCCGGGCGTGGTACGGTGTGCGTGAGGGCGAGGCGCAGATTACAGCATCATCCTTGCTTACCTTGATCCCGGACGCTATCTCTGCATCAGGCGCTTCATCACAAGCACTACACTTGCTCCTACCGCCAGCGCGGCAAGAGCAGAGACGCCCTCAAAGCCGGGGATCTTTTCTTGGTTTGAGTTCGATGCCCCGCTCGCGGTGTCTATGGGGCCTATTTTTGACGTGACGGCATTCGCGGGTAGCGCCACCAGGTACATATCTACTCCTTCCGTGCCCGACTGTCCCCAGTTTGAGGTGAAGAGGACTTTGGTAAAATCACGATTAACACTTCCGTGCGGCTCGGCCCAGTAGTCGTGCTCCTGCTTTTTGTCGATGACACAGTGGTTGTGCGCCAACCGAACGATCTGTTCGGCGCGAGTTCCATGGCGAACTCTTGGCCATCCATCCACGTTGAGGCGTTTAACGTGCCTGCGGCGGTCGAAACAAGGGCCCATCCTGGCTTGCCAAACGCGCGCCCCGAGATGTGGATGCTGTCGATCGTGAGCGGTTGACTGCTGAAGTCAATGGGCCACAACTTAGTGACTGTGCCTGTTTCCAAGTCAGCCATCGAGAGGTAATCGGTGCCGGAATCCTGAAACACGAACACTTCCCGCCCCTGGGTGTCGAACGCTAAGTCGCCGTGGCCGGCGTGCGTTCCTAAGCTCTTCGCGTTCTTAAGGTCCTTATCGTACACCATCGTCCCGCACGGGTGAGCGGCATCAGCGGTCTGATTGTTCGAACACTCAATCTGGAACGCGACGAAGTAATTGCCGCGCGGGCTGATGCTCACCGAGTCGACGCTCGTAGGCGGTATTTCCCTCATTGCGACGATCTTGTCGTCCTGCTTGTCGTAAACGAGGAACGCGATCGCTTTCCAATCCTTATCTTCTGCCATTAGCCCCCAGTAGCGACCGTCAACCGTCGGGCTCCCTTCATACCGCGTCCACACCGCAGTTAGTTGCTTCCCAGGGAAGTCACTGGTGAAGTTGTGAACGAGCTTTGACTCGTTCGACTGGACGTTGTAGCTCATTAAGCGAGTGTCCATTGGTGAGTAGTAGAGGAGGTTCGGATCTTTAGCATCCCATCGCACGTCTTTGCCGGCGAAGTTCATCTTGCCGAGCGGTTGGAGGGTCTTTGCGTCATAGAGGTACCAGTCGCCCCCTGTGCTCATCGCGACGAGTCGCGTCTCGTCTGCGTTGAATGACTGCACCCTCGAGTACTCGTTCTTGAGACCGTGCGACGCATCCTCCTTTGTGGCGTCGGTTCCATGATCGGTCACGCGCACGACACATGTCCCGAACACTTGATCGATATACGGCGTGCGCGCCGCCGGCTGTGCCATAGACGGCACCTGCTTAACCGACTTATCCGTAACCGTCGGCATCGGGGGGTTCTCGCACGAGCTAGCCGACGTTAACACTAAGCTCCCAAGTACCGTTGCCAGCACGATGCTCAAAAGTGCTGCAACAACAATAGTCTTCTTCCACATCGAATTGCGCACCTCCAAAGTCTGTAATCGGACGACCGATGGCGACGGATGCGTTCGTCTGATCCCTATGGGCCAAGAGCGGCCTGCCTGTCGCTTGCAGGGCTAATTCGGCTCTGTCTCCATCTTCGACTGCAAATTGCTGTGGTTAAGACAGCAGGCACGTCAATTTACGCGCTAAGACGGCGAAGATGGCGTTTCCGTTAACCCTCTGGGCCTATTTTTTCGCACAACTTAACCGTCAAATTTGCAGCGATTGACTATTTATGTGTTCGGCTTTGGATCGTCTGTGCTGCCGTGCCCGCTAATAGCAGATCAGGCTGTTGGTTTCGTCAACGGCCTCATAGGCGGACTTGTTGCGTGCCATCCGGCGTCTACCAGTCAGCGATGGTCATCTTTGCGCAGCAGACACCCGTTTGCGCAATCCGTGCACAACACAAAAGCCAAAATCAATAAACAATCAAAGTGTTCTTAGGTTCGGAACGTTCGATTACGTACAAGCTGGGGCAGCTGAAAGTGACCGATCAGAGAGCGACTGCAGGGAAAAACGCGCCACTCACACGACCTCGCGGCACGCGGGACCTCTTGCCCGCGGAAATGAGACGGCGGCGCTTCGTCGAATCGCGCTTTAGAGACGTGGCTGAACGGTGGGGGTATCGCGAGGTTGTCACCCCAGCCTTTGAACCACTGGAGCTTTTTACTCTCAAATCAGGTGAAGCGATTGTCGAAGAGCTTTATAGCTTTGAGGATAAAGGTGGCAGGTCGTTAGCGTTGCGACCCGAACTGACCGCTCCGGTCGCCCGCTTATATGTCAATGAGCTCCAGTCCGCCCCCAAGCCGCTCAAGTTCTACTACTTTGGCGATTGCTTCCGGTATGAACGACCGCAATCGGGGCGATACCGGCAGTTCTGGCAGTTCGGGATCGAGCTCATTGGAAGCGCCCTCCCAGAAGCGGACGCCGAGGTCATCGCGCTCGCACACGAGATGCTTCGAAGCGCTGCGCTTGACGCCGACATACACGTCGGCTCGCTCGACGTGCTTAGAGCGATATTTTGTGACCTCGACGATGAAACGTGCGCTCTTGCAATGCGCCTTATCGATAAAGGGGACTTCGGTCGCCTCGGGGACATCCAGGGCGGCGACCGCGCAATCGATCTCATCAATGCCGAGGATCCTTTGAGCGAGGCACAAAACGTCGTGGTGCTTGACCACCTGCTGCGCGTCCTTGAGCTGCTCGACACGCTCGCGGTTTCTTACACCGTTGACTTCGGCATCGCGCGGGGCCTAGAGTACTACACAGGAATCGTTTTCGAGGCGTACGCTGGCGCTCTCGGCGCTCAGAATCAAGTGTTGGGCGGAGGCTCGTATCGGCTCTCCCACCTCTTCGGCGGGGAGGACGTGCCGTCGACAGGTTTTGGCATCGGATTTGACAGAATCATGGATGCCGTCAACCCCTCGATCCCTGAATTGCCGCGGCTCTTAGTGGTGCCTACGGACGACGCACGCACCTATGCGCTTCATGTCGCTAAGGAGCTGCGGTCGCACGTTTCGACGGATATTGATGTTATGGGCCGAACCGTTCGTGCACAGTTGACGTACGCGAACAGCGCCGGCTATGACTACGCGGTCATCATCGGAAAGAAGGAGATGCAGACATCCAAACCAACGCTGCGGAATCTGAGAACTGGTGAGCAAGAGTCACTTAACGTTCAGCAGATTATCGACCGCGTAATAGGCCACACGGAAGCGTAACATCACAAGCTAAGGGAGAACCTCATGAATATCGTACAAACCGCATTATGGAAACTGATTAACCCGATAGCGATCGTTACGGCCCGCTACAACGAGAACGTGAGCGGCTTCATCGCAAGCTGGATAACGCAGGTATCCTTTGTCCCGCCGTTGGTTATGGTTGCCATGAATCCGTTGCATTACACGTACGAACTTATCACAAACAGCAACGCGTTTGCCATCAACGTTCTTAGAACCGATCAGGCGGAGCTTGTTGATCTTTTCGGCAAGAGTTCGGGCAGGAAAGTCGACAAGTTTGTGGAGACAGCGTACGAGCCCGGGCGCACCGGTTCTCCTCTCCTCAAGGACTCTTTAGCGTTTATCGAATGCAACGTCGCGTGGAGCAGAGAAGCCGGTGATCACGTCGTCGTCGTGGGCAGCATTGTCGATGCCCGTGTTACATCTGATGGCGAAACCCTTCAGGAAGCGCGGTCAATGTACACAACGCGTACATCAAGCTAGGCACGTCGTCGAGGAATCAAGCATGGTGGAGCTTAATTTTAAAAATGGCCTCATTCCGGTCGCTGCACAGGACAATGAGACCGGAGAAGTGTTGATGATCGCCTTCATGAACGAGGACGCGTTCGAGATGTCCCGAAAGACCGGCTGCGTGCACTATTGGAGCCGAAAAAACCAGCGAGTTTGGAAAAAGGGCGAGGTGTCAGGCCACTTTCAGTGGGTGAAGGAGATCTTAGTTGACTGTGACGGCGACGCGCTCGTGATAAAGGTGGACCAAGTTCAGGCAGCCTGCCACACGGGGTTCCGGTCGTGCTTCTTTAGGACTGTCGACGGGACTACAATCGGAAAAAAAGTGTTCGATCCTGACGTAGTCTACAAAGACCGGGGTTAAGGCGCTCGGAAGTTCGTCCGCAACCGTCATAGAAATAATCTCTGGATAACTGGAAGAAGCTCGAGAAGGCGGCAAACGTCTCAAGGTGGACCTCCTGTTCCTCTGTGGGCGAGCAAGGCGTAACTGGCTCTGTTAGGTGTCGAGTGCATTGGCAGTCTCACTTTGTGCCGCATACGATAACGACGCCTTCGGCTGCGTAAACGTCGGTCACGTCGGTAAATTCCGTTTCATGCAATGCGGTAGTCAGGTCGTTGTGCGCAAAGCCGCGCCTGCCGCGTCGTGCGTACCGCTCGAGCGTGCTTGCGGCTGACCAGACGTCTGGCGTACTATCAGATACGAAGCTTCGGAGGATGACAACGCCGCTGTCGCTCAGGAAACTACGCGATCTGTTGAGCAGTAAGCGTAGTTCATCTGGTGACGGCGTGACATTGCTCAAGAATACCGCGTCAAACTTGCGAGTTGGTCTGAAGGTGTGATAGTCTCCGGCGACAACGTCCACCCTCTCGCCCGCATCGTGCCGCTTGATGTTTTCTTTTGTCACCTCGATGACCTGAGGCAAATCGAGGACGCACGCTCGTAAGTCCGGATATTTCCTCGTAAAGAAGATGCTGTACAGCCCGTGTCCGCCGCCTATGTCGAGCAAACGCTTACGGCCAGCTAGATTGACGTGCTTCACAGCACTTTGCACTCCGCCGAGCAAGGCCACTACCTCGAGTTTTTTGATCATCTCGGGCGTCCAATAGTCCGTGGTGATGACTTCATTGGAAGGCCCCTCTTTTACGTAGCGCTCAAGCAGCTTGCCGGTCTCTCCGTCTTGAAATATTCCTCGGCCGAGGTACAACGGGCTCTCTCGACTCAAGTATTGTCGAGCTACCGGAGCGCTTTGGTACGCCCACGAATCCTGATCGCTCCGTGCGCGTTCCACCAGTCCAATTCGCCACAATGTCTCAAGCAGGTACATAAGAAAACCCTCGTCCATTCCGAGCGATTCAGATAAGCGCTGTGCCGTCAAAGGACTCGTGATCTGCGTGTAGATCCCGAGGTCAACAGACACCTTTAAAATTTCGAAGAGTTTTTGATAGTTTAGGAGGCGCCTGATGGGTTCCGGATCTAATTCGAAATCATACATTTTACCACCTCGAGAAGTCGATATGACTGCGTCTTACCATTGAACGACAAACAGCTTTAGGGCTTGTCGTTGTATGAAAGTCGCCCGATAATATGCTTTGTCTCCATGGCTTTGAGCGCTTGAGCCCGTTGCTGCTCACAGTTTTCATTTCGCTCTGAGTCTCCAAGTCAGCCTGCGCTTGTGCGTTGTTTAGTTTGCTCTAGTCGCACTCTGGACCAGCGCGGCTTTGTTTGCGCTTACAAGTGGGTGCACGGGAGACGAAAATGTTTAGGCAGATGGAATGTACAGTTGTACTTGAGAGCATGACGCGCAAATGCATCGAAAAAAGCTGCCTGCATCACACAGAGTGCGAGCGCTACTTTGAGGATCAGAATCTGACCGATTTCAAGAAATCTAAGTCGGCAACTGGCGAAGAGCTCTGCGTGTTTCACTGGGGTGTAGGGTTTATGCGCGCAATGAAAAAATGTTCCGCCGAGCAAGGCTATTCTGAGGGGCAACCGACATAAGAGGCGCAGCGCCTAGAATTATCGCGAGCGCGTACGCGTCCTTTTTGCTAGTCTTTCGAACTCCGCGCTTGTGCCGTAACGACCCATTGCCGCATTAATGTCAGCCATCAGTTGGTAAGTCTGAGCTGCCTCGTAGTCGAGGGCACAGTGGATAAATTCGCGCACAGCGCACTCTAAGATGGCAAGTGCTTCGTCGTTGCGCTCTCTCGACCTCAACAAGCGGCCCAAAGCCAGATCACATTTTGCAGCTTCGGCCTTCAGCCGCGCTTTTTCGAACAAGCGCTTGGCTGCCTCGTAATAAAATAAGGCGTCGTCGTATTTCTCAAGCTCGGCAAGCGCATCGCCGAGGCCTTTCGCACACAGCGCTGCATCCGCTCTCCGGTCCCACCGCGTCTCATAATATGCGTAAGCCGTCGCCAGCTCGGCGCTGGCCTGCTCGTAACGCTGCATTTCAAGAGAGGTAGCTCCTATATATCGGGCGATGTCTGCGAGTGACGAGCTATTTCCCGAAGCCTCGTAGATGGTTCGCGCTTCTAAAAAACGTGCTACCGCCAGTGTGTACTGTCTTTTTTGATAGTGGCGCAACCCCTCATTCAGTCTCGTCGTTGCGCACCTCAGATCAGTGAAAGCGAATCGATCGTCGCTACGCTGACGATTGGGTATTCTTCGAGGCCACATCTGCTTTTCCGGTGTTCGTGTGAGTCGAGTTCCTACAACAAGATAGCGTACGGCGCACTGTTCTTAAATTCTTGCGCACTGGGTCTCCGTAAACTTTGGGTTGCCTCTTGTTTGCGCAACCATTACCGTTATGTCTCAAATGCTGCACGAAACTGCGCGCAGCGTCAAATTGGTCCCGCATTGCCATAGCGCATTTATGGACACGCGTCAATTGTACATTGACCCTCGCACCAACTGCTCCGCGTTTGCAGCCCGATTGTGTTGAGCTACGTCGCAGGTAAGCGAAGCTCCATAGTCGTCAAGCGAGTTGGCGCGGCACACCCAAATATGGGGTCTACATCCGGTACTGTTAGCGCAGCGCTTAAGACGGGAGAGGGAGGGTTACGCCCAAGACCCATGAACGGGTCGGGGCGGGCGAGACCATCAGGCTTCAGGTTTAAGAGGAACAGATACCTATTCTACTATTATGCAGGGCAAGACGTATTCGATGAACGTGTCAGATATGACCGAGGACGAAATCGATGAAGCGGTATCAGATGCGTTGCACGGGATCGTTAAGGCTACGGACCTGTGGCAAGAGAAAAGGTCCTTTCGCCAAGAGGTCACTGACGCGCTGTTTGACATATTGAAACGCAGAGACCTCACGATTTTCGACGTGCTTGTCAAACGCGATGAGAAAGTGTGTGAGATTCTGGATGAGCCGATGAAAGACATCCCTGAGGGAAGAGTGCTTGAAGGTTCGATCGACATGGAGACGGTCAAGGTCTATAACCTGCGGTCCAAGGATCCCGACGGCAATTTTGAGCTGCTCTATGACAACGAATTCAGAAAGAACATCCAGATGACACTGTATACCAAACGAAAAAGAATCAAAATGTAACACAATCATGCGCAAGCTAGTCAAGTCAAACGGAGCGTCGGCCTTCAAGTTGCGTCAGTTTTCAACTTGGGGGTTTCATTAATGTCTTTATCCGAATACGATCGCGTGCGATATCGCAGGCAAATAATGATTCCTGGATTCGGCGAAAAGGCGCAGCTACGTCTGAAAAATGCGACGGCTCTCATAGCCGGCTTGGGGGGGCTTGGCTCTCCCCTTGCGCTGTATCTCGCGGCAGCCGGAGTTGGGCACCTTAAGCTGGTTGACATGGACAACGTAGAGCTCAGTAATCTGAACCGACAGATTCTGCACTGGGACGAGGACGTGGGCGAATCGAAAGTCAACTCAGCAACGCAGAAAGTGCAAAGGATCAATCCGACGACGCGCGTTGAAGGACTTAATCTAGCTATCGACGATAAAAATGTCTTCGAGCTAGCTAAGAACTGCCACGTCATTTTAGACGCTATGGACAACTTTGGGGTCCGGTACATGCTCAATGCGGCGGCTATTGCCCACCACGTTCCGTTGATTCACGGCGCCGTATACGGTTATGAAGGGCGCCTCGCCAGCGTGGTGCCGGGCAAGACAGCATGTCTGGAGTGCATCTACCCCCACGCTCCGCCGCGCGCCGTCTTTCCCGTGCTGGGCACGACCCCGGGCGTAATAGCCTTGCTCCAAGCGACAGAGGCCATCAAGTCATTGACCGGCGTAGGAGTCGTGTTGGAAAACGAAATGCTCATCTACGACGGCGAAATGATGAACTTCGATAAAGTGAGGGTTTCGCGCAACCCGCGGTGCACATCGTGCGCCGGACTTGGTAAGAGGTAACTAACCAGAATAAACTGAATGATCAGTGTAATGGCGAGCGACGGAGAAGCCCGTGCTTGCTCGCTAATCCAGTGTTCGACATAATCTCGGCAATGAGCCGAGCACGAGTCGTACCTAATGTTGTGGAGAACTAATCAATGAGGAGAGACGCGCATCGTGAAGCCGACGATGAGTGAATCAAAAGGCCCCACAGCCAAGTGGCCGTTACCCCGACGCCGGTCGACCAGGTCAGGAGTCTGACGCAGATCGAGGACCTGCTTGCGCCACTCTCGGCTCGGTTTTTTGCGGCGCTCATTGACGGTTTATTCATTTGCTTTGTCCTCCTCCCGCTATTCTTGCTCGTTAGCACGGACACGCTAAACGGTAACGTCTCATTTTTTGCTGTCACGTTTATATTCAGTTTTGCCATTGTGTTGATCATCTATCATACCGTTTCAGAAGGCATCAAAGGCGTAACGCTCGGCAAGTGGCTCTTACAAATAGCGGTGGTGCGGGAAGATTTCACCGCCGTGGGATTGCGCCGTTCAGCAATCAGAAATGGCATGCGCCTCGTTGATGCGCTACCATTCGTGGTGCCGTATGTGCTCGGCACTCTCATCGCTCGGAGCAACGCAAAACGGCAGCGGCTCGGGGACCAGGTAGCGCGAAGCGTGGTAATAAACGTCTGATGGAAGCTGGCAAGGCGCTGAAGGTTGCTGTGACTTCACTTCGATGGTGGTCGAATCCGCTGGAAGCTGTCCAAGTCGAAGTCAATATCCACCTGTTTTTGTTCTGAGACTGTCGCTGGGTTCCGTGTTAGACTAAAGATGCGCCAAAAAACGAGACACAAGGCGAGTAGTCCGATGCCGAGTATCCCGATGAATTTCTTGTTGCCGGCGTAGAGCGCTAACGAGCTAGCTCCAATACCGATTAGTAC
>JBAULJ010000251.1:0-2249 GCA_049578125.1 Halobacteriota archaeon | reverse complement strand
GCCCAAGCAAGCCTCGACGTTATGCAATTTGTTCAGTTCGATATTCTTTTTCAGGTAACGAAAGGCAGCAGGGTTCAACTCAAAGGCGATTGCTTTTTTGACTTTCCTTGCAAGTAATACGGTAAACGGCCCAGCACCAGCAAACATGTCAGCAACGGTCTCATTCGACTGCGCCAATTCAGCCAAGCGGTGCCTTTCTGTAGCTAGGCGCGGGCTGAAATAGACTCTGGAGACATCGATCAGCAGTCTGGAGCCGTACTCTTTATGTTCTGTCTCCGTCCGTCTTTCGCCAGCAACTAAGATGAGGTCTTTCAGTCTGTACTCACCACGCACACCACTGACCGCAGCGAGAACAACTTTGATGTTTTTTCGCGTTTCCAAAAGCTCTGTCGCGGCGGCTTGAGCACCATCGAACCAACCGATTATAGCAATATCCCCAATTGTATCGTAACTGATTCCAAGCCTCTTCCGAAGCGTTTGCGGCCGAAGTTCCACGGCGCATGCTTCAACGTTATAGCGTTGTTCGTGCAGCCCTCCTTTGAGCGGCATATAAAGCCGTCCGTTTCGTTCTTCTATTTTGTATCTCTCATCTAGGAGGCTAAGCTCCTTGAGCTCTTTCCTGACCCGCTCGCCTTCCTTTTTTGGCACGGTGACGCACCATTTTTTCTGCGATCCAATCATCCGCTCGATAAAAGAACGCTCGAAGTTATCTTTTTTCTGGTCTTCGACTAAGCTGCGCGTGCAAACAGGACTAACGCTGTCAATATGAGAGAGAAAAAGCTATTGCATTTGACACCAAGCTATTTGCCGGATTCTTTCTCGGATCGGGGTAGTTCGGTGCTGACATTCGTTGGTCTAGGTTTGTTTGATGAAGACGATATATCAGTGAAAGGACTGAAAGCGATCGAAAACGCCGATGCGATATACGCTGAGTTTTACACTTCAAAACTGATAGGGACGACAATTGAGAAACTCGAAGAATTCTATAAGCGCGAAATCCATTTGCTTGGTAGAGACGACGTAGAGCAAGCTCCCGATAAGAACATTCTACGAGACTCTAAGCACAAGAATGTTGCCTTCTTGACCGCGGGCGACGCGATGATTTCTACAACACACGTCGCTTTGAGGATACGGGCGCACAACCAAGGAATAACCACCCAAATTATTCACGGAGCGTCGATCGCTACGGCGGTGTGTGGATTGACCGGGCTGCAAAACTATCGCTTTGGCAAATCGGCGACCATTGCTTTTCCGTACAGAGAGGTCTCGGACGTGCCTTACAATACGGTCACGGTGAATCTCAGGAATGACCTCCATACGTTGCTCTTTTTAGACATACGAGAAGAATTCATGACGCTTGGTCAGGGAATAGAATTATTGCTTCACAGTGAACACGAGAAAGGACGAAATCGATTGGCCTCTTCACTAGCAGTTGGCATTGCGCGGGCAGGGTCGCGCTCACCGACAGTAAGAGCAAACACGCTGGCGAAGCTTAAAGAACATGACTTCGGTCCTCCCCTGCACATTCTTGTCATACCGGCGTCGCTGCATTTCTTGGAACAAGAGGCGCTTCAAACGTTTGCTGGTGCTCAAAATGTCGGAGATCGCGGATAAGGTGGCGCGCTATGAAGCGATGCTGCGCATTGCGCTCGAACGCGTAGAAATCGTTGCCAGCAAGAAGACTTCAACGGATTTCTTGACGATGGCGCGGTCTTACTATGAAGATGGACTCCATTTTCGAGCAATCGGCGATTTAGTCAATGCATTGGTATGTTTTAGCTATGGCCACGGGTGGCTTGATGCAGGAGTGCGCATAGGGGCACTTCGGACGCAATAAAGCGCTTACACGCGGCTCTTCGACCGTACTGGCGCTAGCGTCTTTGCACGAATCGCGCTATGAGAATATTAATTAACTTTGTTGACTTAGAAAGTATTATGCCTGATTATTATGTCACGCTCGAGGCAGCGTGGTTAGTCAAGGACGTCAAATCGGTAGATGATGCCATAGGCATAGCGATATCTGAGACGGGCAAGCGTTTAAACCCAAAGCTAAGCAAGGTTGAAGTAGCTGTTGGGTCGATGTCTTGTCCCGCTTGTGGAGAAATATTCGACAGCGTTTATTTGGTGGCTAAAACAGCTCTCGTCGGATTGATACTTGAAATCAAAATATTGAATGCCGAAAACGAATCCCACGCGGCAAAGATCGCAAAGGCAGTAATTGGCAAAGCGCTGGCAGATGTGCCGCTGAA
>JBAULJ010000250.1:0-2052 GCA_049578125.1 Halobacteriota archaeon | reverse complement strand
GCCCATAACAATGCGAACGTTGCTTTTTAAAAGTCGAACTTCGTGATACCTCAGCCATTGCTGAAACGACAATTGCTCAAAAGCAAGTGCGTCGTCAGGTCGACCATCCAGCGCAGGCAGCATCGCCTCAACAACTTGTGGATGAAGCGGGCAATAGTGTTGCATCCGAATTTTGTCTTGCTGCGGAAGGACGTCCACGACAGGTTTATCCATCTTCATGGCCTCCCTGAATTGTCCAACAGTGAGCCGTGCTATCGTCGCTAAGGGTCGTTGCCCTGTGAATGCGCCAAACAATACCATCGCTTTATAGTTCAGGCAGTGATAGGCGTCTATGCCTGCGCTACGATATGCGTGCCCGATCGCCGTGAGTACGTTCTCAACGTCTTCTTTTGTCAAATCCGGCCAGTCACGCGCTTTTGCTCTTTGACGGACCGTGGGAGCTGTAAGAATAAATCAAATGCTGCATACCGCTGGTCGAAGCTGATCTTTGACATGTAGTGGAGAAATGCACGGGCGAACTGCATGACTTTGCGTTTAGCGTCTGTATCTTGATATTTCGCGAGGACGAGGTCACGTAAGCGGCGTATTGTGGTCACGCTGACGACTCCTCGCGTCGAGTTCCACAAGATTTCAGCTGACTTCTTAAGCCACGTGACCGTCTTAGGTGAAAGCCAGGCTGCCCGCAGCGTGAGATACCCTTGTAAGTCTTCATATGTGAACAAGAGCGTGAGATCAGATATGCCGGCGTGGTTTGCTTGAGGTGAAAGTTTACACTCGAGTTTACACTTTTTTCCTAGAGCTGAGTAGCTCCGCTCATCAAACAGAGGCAAAAAAGGAGCGCCCGAGTCGGGATTTGAACCCGTGTCGGAGCCTCGACAGCTTAGGGACAGCCGTTCGCGATTTCAAGCTGTAGGGAATACTATTTCGGTTGCAGAATTAAATTTCCCGCAGCAGGAAACACTCGCGACGTTAGAATTCAAGTACACAAAGAAGGAACTCAACAGCTTCCTTACGTGGAGAACGGCCGGCTTAAGTCACAAGTCTAGCGTGTGGATCATCAAGGCAGGAGAGGTATTCTGGAAACAAACCAAAGGGACGATAAGCAAGGCAAGTTTGGAACAGCTTCGCGCTTTTCTGTTCAAGAAGTACGACGATCTCTACGCTCAAGGCAAGGTGCTGAACTTCGCAAAGGGCTTCTTGAAGTATCAGGCAAAGCTTACACTTGACCCCCGATATCTCGCCTTCGATATGTTTTTGGATAAGCCTAGGGTGCGGAAAATCAGGAAGAAGATGACTGCGCGGGTGGTGACGAAGGAAGATATCGAACATGTTCTGGCTATCATCAAGACGGAGATGCTGAAAGGGTCGATCGATGAAGAACACGCACGCCAGTTTACGGCAATTGTGTTGTTCGGCGCCTTTACCGGTCAGCGGCCTTACAGTACGATCGCTCAGTTGAGGGAGGAGCAGTTTAGGGAAGCACTCAAGCTTGACAAGCCGGTTTTGTACGTTGAATCGGCCCAAGACAAAATAAGAATGGAACACTATGTCCCATTGCACCCACAGCTTGGGGGAGTGATGGAAATTCTGTGTGATGGCAGGGAAGGCAGCGAATACGCGTTTATCTTGGAAAGCTTCCGCAAGTGGCTGCAGAAGCTGAGAATTCCTTTAGCTAGGTGCAATAGCTACTTCGTTGCATCAGATCTGCGGAAGTTTGCAGAACAGCACGGCGATGTTGTGGGATGGAATGAATCGAATCGCGCCTATATTCTTACGCACGGCGTTCGTGGGATCGAGTGGACTAATTATCGACATCCCCTACCTGAACACGTTTATGATGTGTACACGAGGTATTGGAGAAGCGTCTCAATACCTTAGAGCGCGAGAACCAATGTGAAGGCAGGCAGGCGAGAACACCGCGCTGATAATAGCCTCAAGGCTCATGTTTCTGCACCTCCCGTGATCAAGTGGCGATCTGATCAGTCTTCCTAAAGACCGTCTGAATGTACACTTGCTGCTTGAGTTATTTTGTTGAAAAGCGCTCTCCCGCAC
>JBAULJ010000249.1:0-5594 GCA_049578125.1 Halobacteriota archaeon | reverse complement strand
CGTTTCTCCTTTGGTTCCTTGTCATCGTGGTCGGCTTCGGTTCGCTGTACGCTTTTATGGGACACGCATTTGCTGCCGACGACGTGGCACGCAGCATCGGATGGCCCACTGGAAGCCCGTTTCAATTTGAGGTAGCGCTACACGACCTCGCAATAGGGGTTTTAGGGCTGCTCTGCTTCTGGTTGCGAGGGGACTTCTGGAGCGCCACCGTTATCGCCTTTGCGGTTTTTGGACTCGGAGCGGCGTATGGCCACATTCGCGATATGCGGCTTCGCCGCAACTATGCGCCCGGTAATGCAGGACCGGTGCTTTATATAAACGACGTCTTCCTCCCGCTGCTACTTGTCGTTTTACTGATCGTTTATCGTGCATAACCAGACTAACGCCTAGCGCCAGCGTTTTTTGATTGAACTTAATGGAAGCGCCTAATAGCCGAAAAACGAGCAATTAAAAAGCTCTTTATCTCATGTGACTAAAACTAAAATGTAACTAACTTACCGGAGGTGAAACACATGGTGGGCAAAGCTGAATATATGAAAGTGGTAGCGACCCTTGTCACGACCGCTTTCGCGTTAATCGCTGCTCTTGCTTGGCAAGCTGCGATTCAGGCTATTTTTGTAGAGGTGTTAGGAACTGCTACAAGTATACCAGCGACCCTCTCATACGCAATTATTGTCACTATTATCGCAGTTTTAGCAACCGTATGGATCGCTCGTGCCGCCTCGCGCGCTACGGGTGAAGAGATGCAGGCCGAGCTGCCGAAGTAGGTGCACGCACGCTGCACCGCTTTTTTTCTTTTTTTTGCGCGCCCGTCCAAGAGAGCGAGCGGCTTTTGTCGGCACCCCGCTGAGCCCTGACGATCCCTCAATCATAAGAACAAGGAGGTCGAAGTATTAGAGAGCAAGACACGGTGCGCGAGCACGCGCGAGAGGTTTAATGGCGCAGAAGAAGTATGATATCATGATCCACCTCTGGTGGGAGAAGCAGATACGAAAAATAACGATCGTTTCGGAAGACACGCGCATAGAGATGTGGTTTCGCAATTTTGGACATATCACGTTGGAGGAAAGAAGAACGCGTGACGTCTTTAGCGGAATTATCCAGGGCCTCACAGGAAGCTCGGAGGGTGACCTGCCCGAGATTTTTGCAAATGTCATTAAGGGTGGGACGACCAAGACGCGCGAGCGCGTGCGAACACGAGAAGAGTTGCTTACGTTGGTCAAAAAGGCAGTCAGTTGATTGAAGGGGGTTAAACTATCAAGATACGCGTGATGACGCTTACCTCACGGCAGTTTAAGCTGTTGCAACGGTCAGCCTTTTCGGAGTGGCAAGCACGTGATGAGGGGGAAGCGTCGACGATAAAAGAGCTGCTTGCGAAGTATTCAACGTTTATGATCCGGAGCGACGGAGCGCTGCTCGGTGTCACAACTGATTCAATGGGCCGATCCAAGCGGCATATGCTTGACGAGCGATTTGTTGACGATAAGGGATTCAAGGCGTTGCAGTTCCAGTTTCCGAGTTTTGAAGAAGAGATGTAGGAACGGGTGCATCAGTTTCTTAAAACCGTTTTCTGCGGTAATCTTAGCAGAAAACCGCAATCGTTCACATAACCAAGCTGCGCGAAGGGCGTAGCGGCGGCCTTTAATCGGTGCTTGCGAACGCTGCGATGATCGACCTATCCAATCCAGCAGCCGGAGCCGATCTGCGTTTCCTCCACGCGCAATCCAAGTTTTTTAGCGCGCGCGAGTATTTCACCCGTCCATAGTCCGAAGCCCGGATCGAGTATGACGCTGTATCCACCTTCGTAGCCGTGCAGCGATCCGTCCTCATACCAAGCAAGATAATCAAACAAGTCTAACGTCGGGGCGACTCGTTCGCTCACCCAGCTATCATAGTCCTTTCCTGTCTCTTCTTTCCATTCAAGAAACGTCGTGCCGTACAGTTGCCAATCTGCGACGTTGGCTCGCGTCAGCTCCATAAAGGACTTTGCACCGATGATTCGAATGTACCGCACGGTTTCCCCTGATTTCGTGCGAGGATCAGGCTTACATGATTAGCGAAACCGCAAGATGTACCCGGTCATCCAGCAACTTCGCGTCGAGTCATACTAACTCGCGTAGCATCAACCCTCAACTAAGAGTAACACCCCTTATGAAGAAACATACACCTGCCACAGCTTTCGTTCATCACACGCTTTTCAACAGACTTCGCGCTGCATAAGCTTAAAACTGATGCCCGCTACTTAATTACTGTGTCTTTTTACAGAAGCTTCGTGACGCTCTTGACAGCTGCGCGCACTGATGGGGCAGGCCTTGCAAGTCCCGGCGTTGTTGGCGGCTTTGCAGGCGGAGCACTCGGCGTTGTTGTAAGCGTCCTCGCGAACATATGGTCCGGAGTCATTATTGGCGTTGTCGTCGGTGCGTTAGTTGGCGCCTGGAGTGGCAGGCACCGCAGTGCGGTAGTTGAAAGTCTGATTGGCGGATTGGTTGGTTCATTCGTCGGGGTTCTGCTCGGTGCCTTCATAGGCATCCCATTGGGGGGCATATTGAGCGCTGCCTTCGGCCTGCTCCTAGGCCTCATCGTCGGAGGAGCGCTAGGTGCATTCATTGGTCAGCAAATCCTTGGAGGGGTTGGAGCGCTGGCTGGAGCCATCATTGGCGCGGTTCTTGGACTCGTGGTTGGAGTAATCTTCGGAGCTCTTCTTGCGCCGCTAGCCGGAATATTGATTGGGGGGCTTGTCGGCGCCTTAGTCGGCGCAATACTTTAGACGTCAACATTTTGCACAAAATTTTGAAGGTCTCTCGTCCACCAGTTGCATTTTTGCTTCACTCGGTGATGCTCCAAAGCGCAGCTGTGAGAAAGAATTAAATATGAACATTCAAGCTTAGTTAAGTGCTCCTGCATCGTCTGGGACTCGACGCTCTTGTGGGGTCCATTTCCTAAGGTGTGTCGGGATCGAGCTGAATCGCTTCAGACGTCCTGCGTTTTGAGGCACGTGTCAAATAAACTGAGGACAACTGAAAATGGGAAGCGAGCTAGCTGGAAAAACAGTGATCGCGTGTGTGCTTATTTTAATAGTGCTATTTTCCACGGTCCCCGTGAACGCGCAGGGGGCAACGGGCAACGGGCAAACGAAAAAGTACGTCATTTTTAGGGATGATGACGTCGCGCCTAGGGCTAAGTTTGCCGAACTTCAGGCCGTCAACCAAGTGCACATCGATAAGAACGTGCCGGTGACGCTGAGCATCATTCCGCATCAAAATGCATCGGGGGGCAACCAGCTCCTCACAGACAAACAATTCCTCAACTACATGCGATCACTCGCTTCAAATCGCCTTTTTGAGTTCGCGCAACACGGATATACGCATCAAAGTGGGAGTATGGCAAGCCCCAGCGAATTCTATGGGCGTCCCTATGCCGTTCAGTACGACACGATAAAGAAGGGGCGGGACGACATCACGCAGGCGTTTGGGGTCGTTCCTACAACGTTTGTCCCGCCGTTTGATAAGGGAGACAACAACACGCTAAAGGCGGCTAAAGCGTTAGGATTCACGGAATACAGCACAGCATTTCGCGATTTCAACGTAAACCAAGGACAGAGGGGGGGTATAAAAGTCGAGTCGGTCTCGCTTGTGTTCGCTAACGAGAGCCTTGAATCCATGAAGAGCGAAACTGAGCGGTTCCTCAACGATCCGCATAGCATCGACACATTCGTTGTGCTATATCACCCCGCCGATTTCAGCGGGCCAAATGGTGTAGTCAATTCAGAGAGGGTAAAGCTGCTAGCGGATTATATCGACTATTTAGAGAGCACAGGACGAGTGCAGTTCACTAAGTTTGATCGCTCGTTGACGACTGAAGGTGGCGGGAGTTCCTCGAACACGGCGGCCTCTCCCTTAAAAACGGCTGCCGCTTCGAATAACGAAGCGAACAGCATTTGGACGGGCAATGGTCTCAGTGGGGGGCTTGGCGCTTTGTCACTCTATGCGAGCTTCGGATTGATTGCCTTCGCTTGCATCGGTTTTTTCTGGTTTATGGCTCGATCAAACCCAAGGCGAAGACGGCCGAAACGATTGTGAAGGCGGGAAAAACGTTCGTGTCGACGGCCGCCCGGGGTGAAGCGGAGCGGCGCATGTCAAGGTCATCCCGCCTCGAAAACTGCAACGAGTCTGCCATCAGTAAGAACTAGCCTGTCACCACCCAGTAAGCTGCTGGTAGAATCTCAACGAATCTTCTTTGCCAGACCCGCGGTGAGTCGCTGCAGGGCTGGCGAACTATCGTGCGGATCTAGCTGAACGTCAATAATCGTAAACCCTGCCGTGTATGCCTGCGCAACCTCGAGCGCGTGATCGAGCTCATCCTCTGTCGTTACCACAGCGCCCTTCCCCCCTCCAACGATGTCCGGAACGAGGCTGTACTGCCACAGCTGGAGATCGTTAAACGGCCCATCCTGCATCGGCCGTTCGGTCGCATACCCGAAATTGTTTAGCACCACAATGACAGGGTTCAGGCCGAGTCGCGCGATAGTTGAGACCTCGATTCCGGTCATCTGGAAGGCCCCGTCGCCGACCAAGACTAACGGGCGGAGATTAGGATCTGCAAGTTGTGCTCCAATGCTCGCTGGCACCGCAAACCCAAGCGAAAGGTAATACCCAGGCGAGAGGAATTCGGTTCTGCGGTGCGTAATGAGGTCAAGTCCTCCGAAGAGTGCATCGCCAACGTCGGCAATGACTACCGTATTATCCTCGAGAGCCCAGTTGAGGCGTTCAAACAACCTTTTGACGGTAATCTTTTGCCCTCTTTTCGTTAAAAACGGCTCCATTGACCGTGGACGCGGCAAATCGTGGGGGGTCCGCGGCGTGAGGGGGGCGCTAATCAACCCGTCGAGGAAGTCGTGAACGCGCACGCGCGCATAGTGGAGGTGCCTAATCGAACACTGCTCGCTTGTGACGTAGATTGCCTTTTCCTGATCGATGTGTGCTGTGTATTGCCCCAAGTTGACATCCGTCATGAACGCACCAAGCAGAATCAAACAATCACTCGATTCGACGTAGTCGCGGACCGATGCAAAGCCCATAGCCCCTTCATAGATGCCGATGTATAGCGGGTGGTACTCACCGACGACCGACTTGGCGAGAATCGTTGCAGCGACCGGTATGCGCACTTTGTCGACGAAAGCGAGGAGCTTGTCTTGTAGTCCGAACCGGTGCAACTCGACACCCGCGATTACTACGGGCTGCTCCGCCGAGTTGATCATCTTCACTGCTTCGTCGACGGCGTTCAACAAAGCGTTTGGATCGCTCGCGGCTTCTGCTTGCGTTGACTGAGGTGGATAGAGCGGCGTAACGGGCGCGAACGTCATATCACGTGGGAGCTCGATATATACCGGTCGACTAACGCGGAGTGCTTCTGACAACACGCGATCAATCTCTCCACACGCAGTGCTTGGGTCGTCGAGGACCGTAGACGCGACAGTCACTTCCGCAAAGACCTTCCTCTGCGTGTCAAAGGTCCGTACCTTGTGGTGGAGGAGTGGGTTGCCGATACGTTCTTTTATTCCCGGGGCTCCAGCGATGACCACCAGCGGGGATTTT
>JBAULJ010000248.1:0-3098 GCA_049578125.1 Halobacteriota archaeon | reverse complement strand
ACTGGTACATCCGCTGCAAAACGTGCTCTCGCGCGTCAGGCGGCAGGTCCATATCGATTATGTCGGCACCTCTGCCAACCGGTATGAAATTGAAGATTAGCGTCCTGTTGACGCCCAACTTCTTGCTGAATGCGACGAGGTCATCCAGTTCGAGGTAGTTTTCACTGGTGATCGTGTTAGCAACGCCCGAGTATAAGCCTCCTTGGGCGACGACGTTTCGGATTCCTGCCACCGCACGTTCCCATGCGCCGTTGACTCCCCGAAATGCGTCGTGTTTTGCCGGATCAACCGAGTCAAGACTTATCTCGAAGTACTGAAAGCCGACGTCCGTAAGCCGGCGGACCACGTCTTTCGTTAGCAGCGTACCGTTGGTCGCCAATGAGAGATACAACCCCTTGCTTGCGGCATAACGGGCGACCTCCCAGAAGTCGTCCCGCAGGAGCGCCTCGCCCCCCGAGAACGCAATGGCGACGACGTTGTTGTCGGCGAGCTGATCGACAACGTTGAGCCGTTCGTCGAGGCTGAGCTCGTCATCTGACATTCTGCCCGCTCCTTGATAGCAGTGCTTACAGCGCAGATTGCACGCATTTGTGTAGTTCCAAACGACCAAAAAGGGCGCTTGAAGTTTGAGGGGCTTGCTGATGCCGTACTCTGCTACGCTCTTGACGATATTCGATAGGCCGCGTCGCGTCACCTGCTTGCTGAAGTAATCTTGCATCTTGGACTTGTCCACGTGGAAGGACATCCTCCCAAGCTCAAAGAACGCACAGATCGGCAGCAGCTTGAGCTTCTTTAAGGGAGTTGGATCGCTTTGGCCGCTATAGTAGCTCAGAGCTTCATAGATCGCCTGTTTATCGTCGACACAAAGACCACGAATGACCTTCCGAATGAGGGGGTTGCCCAAAAAGACGTTCACAGTGTTGAGAGCAGAGTGCAGCGGTTCAGACTCTTGTGAGCTGTCTTGTCGGCCTATGAAGGATCGCACGCTGCGCGCTCTCGACATGATAAGTTAGTCTCCCATTGAAGCCTGATAACACTTGTTCCCGAATAATGGAAAAACCGAGGTCGCAGACGAAGAGAAACAAAGGGGTTGAAAAACGCGTGAGCTGATCGTCACCTCAAGAAGGGCAACCAAGAGCCGTGAAACTAGCGAAACGAAATTATGATCCTTTCTCTGATATACTCTGATTGCGATGTTTATTACGGATTCGTCGGAACGCGAGAATAAGTTTGTTCTCTGCCTGTCAAAGCACGTTGAAGAAGACGACACTCGACTTGTCGAACGCGGTGAGCTGTACGCGCTTGCTAAGGCCATTGGCTTCAGTGAGCGAGAAGTGTATCGCTACTCGATGGACTTGGATCTGTTAGGATACTTGAAAGCGCGGCCTATTCTTGGCGGAGCGATCGCTTCTGTCTCCCTCACAGCTCGCGGAGTTGAGTATGCTAAACAACTGAGGGATCACGAAAAATCGCTTTGAATGGCTTCTTTTGCCCCTCGGTATTGTGTACGGGTCCCCGCTTCCGAAACTTTCAGAATCGGTGCTTGCTCGCAGGATCGGACACGTAAGAGCGTACGGCCGAGCGGGCGTACAACGCATCTAACCCATTGATAACCAGTAGCCCCTTTGTAATTAGAGAAATCTCTACCATCTCTATGATTTACTGCTTTTCGCAAAGACCTGACGATGCTTAGACAAATTGTATCAGCGCCTGTCATTCAGCTTTCACCAGGATTGACGATTTCCCCCAACGTGAGGCTGCGCGTTAGGATTCGGCCCGGATGCCTGTTGATGAGCTTTTTGATTACCGGCTCTGCGCATCGAACTGAGCTTGGAAGTTATTATGTACGTAGGTGGCTGTAACCAGTATTGCGGCGGAACGCGGTTGACTCTAAAGGCCTTAACCATGACAAGTGATGAAGCGGGTGCACACCTATCAAAGACTGGTCTTAGACGGGGAATTCCCCTTGATTTCGAGATCAAATGGAAAAAAACCGCCACGGTCTTCACCCACTACTTGCTTACAGCGACCCTAACATATTCCGACGCTGACGGAGGGGCGCCGACCTATAAAGCCACCGTCGTGCTGGGTAAAATAATCGAAAATTGCATAGAGGACCCCTTTAGTCGTTTTGTCTTTTGGCTTACCGCGGACTTGAACATCGAGAGTACTCGTTTGGACATAAAGACACGCCGCGCGATCCGCGCAGAACTTGCAAAGACGATAAAGCCGCCGACAGAGCTGCAAATCACAGAGATGAATAAGCGCATGAATTCATTACCTGACTATCTGCGCGTGTTTTATTTAGAGGACTATTTTGACAGCGTGACAAAAAACCTTTGAGTTATAATTGAGGTGAGTGGTACCCTCTTTCCGGGTGCGCACGTCGTCTAATTTCGCGCACAAAAAATGCAGCGCGAAATCTTCGGCAGGCAATGCGGTAAGCACGTGCGTTACGCGCCCTTCTCGGAATCGTTTCTCGGTCCTTATTGCGGTGAACCGTCTTGTTCGCCGCGTTGAATCGCGCGCTGAGCAACCTCGCCGCCGACCTTTACCCCCTGATCGCAATCGAACCGGTAGTGGATTCCTGCGTAAAGGCGGGAGAGAGACGCTTGCTGGACTTTTGCTTGTAGCTCGCTCTTCTCCTTCGGGAAGATGTAGCTCAAAACCCCGCCAGCAGCGGCAGAAAAGTCAGAGTGACCGGAGGTGTACGACGGAAAGTTGGGAGTCGGAAAGACCGTCTTGATGGTCCGATCAGCCTGAATGGGCCTAAGATACCAATAATCGTACTTAGCTTTCCAGCAGCAGATTCCAGCATCCATTGACGCTGTATTCATAAGCGCGAGGGCTCGAGCAGAGCGCAGTTCGTTGAGGTGGTAGCTCTCAATCAAATCGCACGCAATCTGATTCCAGTGGCCTGGAGGTGTGGACGTCCCAGCACCATCGTCCCAAAACTGGGCAATTTGCAGCTGTTCCGCCGTTCGATTATTTGCGATTTGCTTGACTTCTTGCAGGGATGCGTTGAATTGTGCAGAGCCAAACGCAGGTGGCGAAAGCGGCATTATCACGTCAGACGAATTAAGCAGCCATGGTGTGAC
>JBAULJ010000247.1:0-2760 GCA_049578125.1 Halobacteriota archaeon | reverse complement strand
CACCTATGGCACTGCCCAATGAGAGGGTGACGACGCCAGAAACACTATCTGAAACAACTGCTAGCGCGGTGAATGGGGCTGACAATACGCCCGCGATGATCGCTATGATGACGTAATCAATGAGTATTGCGACGAAGCGAATGGCGACGCCTTGGTGCTGCGGCCCAACGCGCGGCACGTACTGGCGGGGCGCTTGATATCCGGCTGCTGGAGCGAAAACAGGCTTTTCAGAATGCGCCGCATCTGCGTCTAGTAGTGCTCCACAACTTTCACAATACTTAGCACCCTGCGATGTAGGAACGCCGCACCGAGAGCATAAATCCTTTTCTACGTGTTTCACGTCGTTACCTCTTGCTAAGCTATGACGCAAACATCCTTTTTAATCTTTCCTCGTCGTTTGAAGCTGTTGTTGCCCACGTGCTTTTCCACTACCGAATCTCGTTAGCTGATCCTCACGAGTTCCTCTCAGTGAAGTCTAGATCGCAATCACAGTTCTTGCCTATGAAGCGTTCACGAGCGGACTCGTGACACCCGACTAGTTGGCAATAGACAATATCAGTCCGCCCTTTTAGTCTCATCTTGCAAGAGCGTTTGAAGCTGGCCAGTAGGTGCTTGCGCCGCAACAGAAAGACTTGCTCCCAGTGGGATTAGCTCTTTTGCAAAAAAAAATGAAATGCGCACGGCGTCACATAATTACGGCATGCGCAAACACAACGCATCTATTATGCGCCGAGCTAGGCCTCGTCACAGAGCTGAACTACTACGGTATGAGCTAGTCGATCACCCAGCCGCTGTTTCTTGTCTGACGTCCATATCAATATGGCGCCGATAAGATAATAGATCGGAATGAAGTCGATGATCCGTAAAATATTCCTTACCGCGGCGTCGCCATAGCTGATCGGGGAGCCATCCTCTTTGAGGACTTTGATTTTCACAGCCATCTTCCCTAGAGTTTGCCCGTAGCGGCCCTCAAAGAGTACAAAATACAAGAAAACAAGGACTATAGCTAATAGCAACCCTAGTCCAGCTGCTGAGAGGGCAGCCGTGGGATTAGTTAGGTCTACTAAAGTGCCACTTGCTAGCAGAGCCAGAAATACCACTGCATAAAAGATGACCACCGATACCATATTGTCTATGAGTGTCGCCGCAAAACGAATCGCGACGCTTTGATAGTGGAACAAAGGTCCTTGTGTAGGCGTCTCATACGCTGCCGCTCCTACAGGTGCTCCAGCATAGGTCGGCCGCCCAGCTTGCGGTCTCTGAGCTTCTTCTTGTATTGGCTGCGCCACTCCTACTGCGAGCGGAGCCCCACAACTTTCGCAGAACTTCGCGCCTGGTGCTGCAGGAGTGCCGCATTGCGCACATTTGTTTTCATCCATGCATTTCACCTCCTTAGCCAAGGCTTACGGTAACATGTCTTTTTAAACTTTCCTTATGACACGCGCATATTGCATCTTTGTGCCCAGTGATTACGCACCGACGCCACAGCGGTGCGATCAACAGCCCTGCGTCTAACCGAGTCTGGTGGAAGCAAGCACGACCGGGCAGCGGGCGTCTTTAAAACTGACTAGCAGCGTGGGCCCGTGAAAGGTCGCCTCTACCCTCCCGAAAGCGAGAGCTCGCTCCGATCACTTAGTCACCACAACGGTATGGACGACACGATCGCCGAGACGCTGTTTCTCGTCAGACGTCCAGATAAAAATCGCTCCAATGAGATAATCGAACAACCCGTCGATGATGCGGAGGATGGTGCGTACTGCCGCTTCCCCGAAGTCGATCGGTGCGCCGTCTGCTTCTCGCACGACCTTGATATTGAGCGCCATCTTGCCGATCGTTTGTCCATAGTGTCCCTCAAGGAGCGTAAAGTAGAGGAACCAGACAACGACTCCGAACAAGGATGCCGCCGCAATAGCCCCCCAGGAAAGCGCTGACACATCTCCAGAGATTGCAGTCACGGCGGCGGCCGCGACGGCGAATGGGAACGCGACTACTCCTACAATGATCCCGATGATGAGGTAATCGATGAGTATGGCGACAAAACGAATGGCAACGCCTTGGTAGGGCGTCGGGGTGCCCGTATAATATGCTGGCGCTTGGTAGGCCGGAGGACCTTGTGCTGGCCGCTGTATCCTTTGTGCGGCGAGCGGAGCACCACAGCTCTCGCAATACTTGGCGCTTGGTGATGTCGCAGTGCCACATTGTGCGCATAGATTTTCGTCCACGTGTTTCACCTCCTTTATTAAGGCTGTGCTGCTTTTACTATTTCAAGCCTTCTTTTCGCTTACAGGATGCGAAAACGTGCGGCAAAGCTTTCAATTCAAAAAAGGGGCTGATAAACGCTCTGAAACCGTTGCGGAGAGGATACCCGACACAAGCGCATTCGTTCAGCGGGCAGTTCAGCGCCTCAATCTGCATTTTGACGTCACTGTGGCTTCAATAATCGATAAGGTCGGGATAATAACTATAGTAGACCTCCTCATATGGCTCCGGGTCCACGTCGTAGGTCACGAGGCACAGCGCGTTTCGCTCTTGCTGTGGTACGTGCTTTGACGGATCGTTTGATTGATGGCATACGCATTCCTAATTTCATAATAAATCACTTCCTATTGATTGAGCAGTAAAGTTACTCCGCGCCTACTTGCGCTTATTCTTGCCGTTGCCGTTATTAGCAATATCTAGTTAATCTCAGTAACTCCGCATAATAGAGAGGGGCATAGTGTGTTCCGTTTAACCTCTCCTCATCTCCTCTCTCTTTATTTC
>JBAULJ010000246.1:0-2148 GCA_049578125.1 Halobacteriota archaeon | reverse complement strand
AGGCGGACATGCACACAAACGACTGCAGCAATTCATAATCGCGGCGCTCGGTAGCTTTGATGTACTTCTTGATGACGGGACGCAAAAACAGAAGCATCACATGAACCGAAGCTACTATGGGTTGTACGTGCCACGGCTCGTATGGAGAGAAATCGATAACTTCTCCAGTGGATCTGTTTGTTTAGTTTTGGCGTCTGATCATTTCGACGAGGCGGATTATATTCGACACTATGCTGACTTCATTGAGTACATAAAAAACGATGGTGCGATCTGATTACGCAACAAAAATGCTGAAAACGGTATCAAGCGACAAGAAAATCCGACGTGGTTTGCACTTAGCGAAGCCCTCTTGCGATAATCCTCACGGCCCAAAGGACAGAAATAACTCATAATTGGTCGCAGCGTGAAGATAGCATGCTATCGCCTGAAGATGTGAATAGCAGCAGCGTCACACTACGAGGTATGAAACGTAAACTGGTAAGGAGCGCCAACGGCGTAACTGCAACACCTGCTTGATACTACAAAAACTGAGCACGATGCAGATTTAACTTAAATCTTTTTTTGCTCATTGTTTGTGCTCTTATAGATGCTCCTAGCCTTCGGACTACGCACAATGAAGAAATCAACCCTTGTCAAAACTATACGCATCAGGCGGCACTTCATTGAATCAGGTTTGCTGTCGGCGTGTTTACAGGTTGCTCCTTGGAAAACAAGGGATTTAGCTCTTTAATTTGTGATTCGAGCTGAGAAATCCGAGTTTCTAGCTTTCTATGCTGTTAAGTAGTATTACTTTGTTGAGGCTTGTGTAACCTCAAAGGGCTCTGCTTCCGAGCGCTGCCGTCGTCTCAATCAGTATAACCGTCCGATGCTTTCAGCCCCCTCACGACAGCACAGCTGCGATTCCTCCTTCTGGCGCTTAACGCTCTCCCTGATTGTGTGGGCTCAAACTATCGTCTCTTTGCTACATTACAAAGGACTTGCTGCTGCTCGTCTCGTTTTTGAGATAAAAAATGATCAAATAGCATCTTATTGCCAAAATAAGGCAATATTGCTAGTTTTAGGCATCGAAAGCTTTACATTTCGTAAGTGTCCATCATTTTATGACCGCAGTTTTATTGTTTTTGAAGGCAATACGATGTGATAGCACCCAGGAGGAAATGATGACCACTGACGACGAGTTTACCCGCCGTTTAAAGGGATTCGGTCTCAGCGAAAAAGAGGCGCAGGCCTACCTTCACCTGCTTAAGTACGGCCCCAAGACTCCAAAGCTTCTCGCGAAATCGTTGAAGACGTACCACGAGGACGTGCGCCGCACGCTTAACAGCCTTACCGAGAAGGGCATGGCGCGTCGATCGCTTGATGCACCTAAGGTCTACGCGGCAATAGACCTCGACATTGTGCTTGAGTCCGCGCTCAGGAAGCAGGAGAGCGAGCTGCGCGAGATGGAGGCGCGAAAGCTGGAATTGCAGGAACTGGCAAAGCAGCAACGATTTCAACCCTCCGACGAAGTTCCAATGTCTGAGATCTCAAAAGTATCAAGGAAGCAATCGGCACAGCTTTACCCATCATCCTCTCAGCGGAGGGATTAACATTTATTATCTCAGTACAAAGCGATGGTGCTCTTTGGTGCATTCACAGGGCAACACCTTGAGCGACCATAGCGCGACTAACTGTAAGGCAGTTCAAGGAAGCTGAAGCTGGAGAAACGCGTCGTTGACGTTCTTCCTAAGCAAGACAAGATTCGTATGCAGCACGATTGCCCGCTTCATCCGCAAGTCGTTAAGCTATGTTACCGGTGCTGGACGGCCGAAGAGATGAAGAGCTTGTTTTTGAGCAACTATCCTTTCAGCAGTGGCTTAGGCATAACGAAGTTCCGTTGTCGCAGGTAATTAAACACTACCATGAATATTGTTGGGATAGAGACTGTTACCGCGAGAAAAATGATGTGATGCAAATGGAGTCGATTGTGTGGAACAAAAAACGAAGTTAGAAATGAAGTTAAACAATATCGCCAGAAAATATGACCCGGCGTCACCTAAAAAAGATTTCGAGTACTGGTACACTCAGTTTGATATGAATGTACTGGAACAGTTCTTAATAGGAAAAAAAGTTATTGAGCTCGGCTGTTATAAAGGCGCTGCAACTGAA
>JBAULJ010000245.1:0-7451 GCA_049578125.1 Halobacteriota archaeon | reverse complement strand
TGGGCAAAAATGAGCTCAGTCTCATCGTTCTTGTCAATCTCCTTAAGAAAAGAAGCCATCCCTATCAGCTCCGCTCGCGTTCCAATGAAAACAGCGATCCGCATGACTCGTCTCCTCTGAGCTAACGAGCGCCATCGGCTAAATAACTTATTATCTAGAAGCGAGCGGTACGCGTTATCGTTGCGTGGCAGCTTTCCGTTCGATTCGTGAACCTGGAGGATAAACTCCGGCAGCTAGCGCGCCAACGCCGACGATCGATCCGGGACCTATCGACGTTCCGACATTTATCATGCTATTTATGCCTGTGTGCACGTCGTCACCCATGATGACACCAAGTTTTCGTCGTCCGGTGTGAACTCCGGCGACCTTAATAGGCTTCTCGTCAAACCGGAGATTGGCAACCAAAGTCCCCGCACCGAAATTGCAGCGCTGCCCGATAATGCTATCGCCGACGTAAGACAGGTGCCCAATTCGGCTGTTGTCCATTATGATGCAATTTTTTACTTCAACCGCGTTGCCGATCCTGACTCCATTTCCTATACACGTACCGGGACGTATGCAACAGTTTGGCCCAATCTCGCAGCGTTCGCCGATTATTGCGGGGCCAATAACGTAAGCGCCATTTCTCACAATCGAACCGCGCCCGATTTGCACAGCGCCTTTTAAAGTTGCAAAGGGTTCGACGACCCCTTCGTTTGCGCGTTCGAGTGTCTGGAGGAGGAGCTCATTGGCATACAGCAGATCCCAGGGCCTTCCTATATCTATCCACTCTTCCTTAACGTCAAGATACCGTACGTTATGTCCCTGGTCGATCAAAAACTGTATCGCGTCAGTGATCTCGTACTCGCCTCTGGCCGACTTCGGGATCTGAGCAATAGCGTCGAATATCACAGGTTCAAAAGCGTAAATACCCAAGTTTGCTAAATCAGAGACCGGCTTATCAGGTTTTTCCGCTATTTTTAAAACAGCGTCACCATTCGCATCGATTATGCCATAGTTAGTAGGTTCTTTCACCCTCTTAGCCGCGACAACAACTGCTCGATCTCGTGGCGTCTCCGCCAGCAATTTCAACGTAAGGGGGCTCATCAAACTGTCGCCATTGAGGGCGAGGAAGCGCTCATCCACGAGATCTTTGACCTGACCAATTGCGTCAGCGGTCCCACGCTGTTTCTCTTGCGTTACGTACTCAATCTGAGCCCCGTGCTGCGCTTCATCGAAATGAGAGCGAATCACTTCCTCTTGATACCCCGTTACGATTATCACCCGCTCAATGCGTGCCTCTACGCACGAATTAACGATATGTTCGAGTATGGGCGTGCCGAGCACCGGTAGCATAACTTTCGGGCGGTTGTATGTGAGAGGCCTCATCCGTATGCCTTCACCCGCGCCGAGTATGACCGCTAACATTGTAGGTGCCTCTTTACTACGACCAGAGCCTTTTCATAGAGCCGCTTTGTCGTTGCCGCGTCTCTCGCTTCTGCAGTTATCCTTATCTTTGGCTCTGTTCCGGATTTTCTCACCAAGATCCAGCCTTCCTCAAAATCGAGCCTCACGCCGTCTATCGTTGTCATCTGGACGTGGTCGAGCGAGCGTAATTCCTGAGCAATCGCCGCCATCGGATCTTTACCACTTTGATACACACAGGATCCTCGCAAAATGTGATACGTAGGAAACTGCGCGATTAGTTCAGAGATCGACTGCTGAGCCGCAATTGAAACGATTAGCGCCGCCGCATAGATACCATCTGGGCAGTACGAAACGCTAGGAAAAATCCAGCTGCCGCTGCTTTCGCCTCCGAAGTCCGCCCCCGTACGCTTGACTTCTTCGGCGACGTAGACGTCGCCTACGCGCGTTCGATGGACGGGACACGTGAGCACGTCATCAACCATGCGCGAGACATCAACAGGATAAACTGCCATCTTTTTCGCCTCTTTCACGCCGAATAACGCGAGCATCTCGTCGCCAGTTATGTACCTCCCACCGCGGTCAACCGCCATCATGCGATCGGCATCGCCGTCATGCGCTATGCCGATATCGGCGTGAAAACTTCGCACAGCTTCTATGAGGAGGCTCAAGTTGCTTTCGATGGGTTCCGGATTTCTTGCAGGGAAAAAACCATCGAGCTGCGCATTCAGTGTAATGACTTCACAACCCATTTCTCGGAGCACGTATGGCGTGATGGTTGCTCCCACCCCTGAGCCGCAGTCGACGACGACTCGACAGCTTACCCGGTTGAAATGGCTCAATACTTCCCTTTTGTGATCATTGACCGCGTTGTCATAAGATGAGATTTTCCCGATGGCGTCCCAGCTAGCCCGATTTCCCGCGTACGCAGGACGCGATTGTGCTTCGGTGATTGACGACTCAATGTCTTCTTGCTGCTTGCTATTGAACGAGGTTCCATCGGGATTCCACAATTTGATGCCAACGTATTCAGGGGGGTTATGTGAAGCGGTAACCATAATCCCGCAATCATAATTGCGTGCTGCGTAAGAGAGCGTCGGCGTCGACACGAGGCCAATTCGTGTGACGTCGCACTCACAGGCGGTGAGCCCGGAAATAAGCCCAAATTCAATCATCTCGCTCGCGATTCGAGGATCTCTGCCAATAACGGCAGATTTGCATCTTGATCCGACGGCAAGTCCAACGCTGACCGCTAACTCTGAGTTGAGGTCTTTATTGGCTACCCCACGAATTCCCGAAGATCCGAACATGGTAAGCCTCTTGCCCCCTTTACACACCGCAGTTCATCACGGGGTAAATGGCACAAAAATTACAGTCAGAATGCTTTTCCCATTGAAATTAAATGTTGTGGTAAAACTATAAATCAAGAGCTATGCTTTCAATACTGCGTGCGTCGATTGACAGAGTATGCAGCACACGAACGCAACTCGATGTGGGGTTGGTCTAAAATCAGAAACCCTCTGAGGGTTACCCTGAACTACCTAGTAATACGCATATCTGGCTTCTTGCCTTCACTGAAACTAAAAAACGCACTCTATCGTTCAATAGGCGTCAAAGTTGGTAAGAACGTTTCTATCGGTTTAGAGGTTACTTTTGACATCTTTTTTCCTGAATTAATAGAAATCGAAGATAATTCCGTCATTGGATATCACTCTACACTGCTTTGTCACGAGTTCTTAGTCGGCAAATGGAAAAAAGGTCCAGTGAGAATCGGCAGAAATGTTTTGATAGGGGCAAACACCACAGTTCTGGCCGGAGTTGTCATTGAGAGTGGCGCTACCGTCTCGGCCTGCTCGCTTGTCAATGGGGACGTAGCTAGAGACGCCCTTGTCGGTGGTGTGCCAGCTAGAGAGATTAGGAGTGAATCCGCGACGTGAGGCTTCGCAGCATAGTGGAAAACACCCCACTCCTAATTGCGATCATAATAATCAACGTCGCCGGTTCGCTGGTCGGCCTATTCTACTACTGGGATCAGCTCGTATCTGCGAGCCCCTTTGCCTGGATATTCATACCAGACTGCCCCCTATACACGATGTTGGCTGCGGTTGTTCTCGCTGTGTACGCTAGCACAAAGCGTGGCTCCGATCTAATCAACTTCATAACGGCAGTCGGATTGGCAAAATATGGTACGTGGACTGTAGTTGTCGTTTTGTGGTTCAGCGCGTTCTATTTTTCAGTCGACAGCAGCCTGTACACAGTGCTTGTGCTCCTGCACGTTGCGATGGCAGCTCAATTTGTTCTTCCACTGCTCTTGATTCGGCAGCTTAAACCTCACTTAGCCGCCGTTGCCCTTGTATGGTTTCTAGCAAATGATTTCGCCGACTACTTCTTAGGCACGCACCCCCCTGTTCCAACAAGCGAAATCTCGCTGATCGCCGCATTTACTTTCCTGCTCACACCGCTCTTCATAGTAATAGCCTACATAGCAGCTAGATTTTTAAATAATAGCAAAACACATAAGAACTCATAGCGGGGGTTGCCAAGCTGGGTCAAAGGCGCAGGGCTTAGGACCACACCGTGTGAGTGAGAGACCCTGTCTCATAGGAGTTCGTGCGTTCAAATCGCACCCCCCGCACAAACTCATGCTGGTCCATATTTTTTAGTTGTTAAAATGCTTAGCATGGGGAGCACATTAAGCTGTGAACCCACCAGTATCTACCCGCATAGGCAAAAAAGTCGCTTCTTTGCTACGAAACCGACAGTAGCAGTCCTCATTCGTCTCGAGCGCAGTGTCATTTCAGGGCAAAAGCAAGAGAAGATCAGCACTCGGTTCGATTCTGGTTTCGATGCCGTCTTTGAAAAGACGGACTGTGCCCCCGCTTTCTGAAACGGTTATTGCTATTGCGTGCGTCTCGCGCGTCACAGCTAGTGCTGACATGTGTCGCCCACCTAGTCCTTCGAGCTCGATTGACTTCGTGATAACATCCAGGTATCTACCCGCCGATATTATCACCCCTTTCTCGTCCACTATAAACACGCCATCAATCTGCGCAAACTCTTTAATGGTTTCCCAATGCGAGCGATTCTTGATGTCCCGCGTGTCTTCAGCGTGACCTTTATACGGATTGAGAATAAGCTGGTGGGATCTCTTCAGCACTTCGTTGGTGTCTCCGATGATGAACGCGGTTCCTACTTTCTTGCCCTCTCTACCCTCTCTACCCAACTCAAGAGCCAAACGCAATACGGCTTTTAGCGCGGCCGGGTCAACGCGTTCGCCTGTTTCATCTATTGTCTTCACAGTCGCGAGCTGCTTGATATCGCACACAACGATCGACGATAACTCAGCTAAACATAGTACCCCGAGAACAAACCCGCCGTTTAACATGTCGTGAACGTAAGCAGCCGTGGCAATATCCTGCACGAGTGCAAAATCATTGAACGCTGGGGCTACGATATTAGTTTTGAGGTTTTGAGTGACGCCTTCGCGCAGAAAGTCCCGTAACTCTTCGCTGACTCCTTTGGCTAGTGAAGAGGTTTTAATAAAGGTTGAAGGGACGTCGAAGGGCACCTCACTGCACGGCGCGTCTGAGATCACAAAAACGTGCGTCGCATCGATCATTTTCGCTAGATCATTAGCAGCCTTAGTTATTGCTGTGTAAATTTGATCCATAGCGCTCAATCGCTTCAGATAAATTGCCTTTCGCTATGTATACTCTTTCTCTTGACTTAAAAAAACTGCGCACCAGCTGATCTTGAAAGGGCGCTTATTGTGAGCTATTTATATTTGTTTTGTGAAAAGGCAAGGGATGAAGCACTTTAACGCGGATCTGCACCTACATTCACGTTTCAGCATCGGGACGAGCCCGAAGATGGACCTGCAGCACATGAGTGAAGCAGCTCATACAAAAGGCGTTGACATACTTGGAACTGGTGATTGCCTTCACGGGCCGTGGCTCGAAGAGCTTGAATCGAACCTAGAAAAATGTGGCGACCGTTATGAGCTTGAAGGAATTGCATACGTCATTCAAGCCGAAGTCGAAACAACGATCGGAGGCCGTGTTCACCACGTGATATTGTTTCCAAGTTTCTCTTCGGCCCACGAACTGCGCGATATCATATTAGAGAGCGGGTATTCCAAGCTTGCAAGCGGCAGACCGCAACTTAAAATATCGCCCGAAGGACTTGTCAGCTTGGTCCATGATGTCAGCGCACTTGTCGGCCCTTCACACGCCTTCACGCCGTGGACTTCAATGTATGCCGCGTATGATAGCATCCACGATTGCTATGGAGAGAATGCAAAGCACGTTACCTTCTTAGAGCTTGGATTGAGCGCCGACACCCAAATGGCGAGTAAACTTGCGGAATTGGACTCGTGCACGTTCGTGTCTTTCAGTGACGCCCATTCCCCCTCACCAGACAAGCTAGGCAGAGAGATTACACGATTCTCCTTGCATCGTGCAAGTTTTCGCGAGATCAATAGAGCTCTTCAAGGCGTCAACGGCCGGGAGGTAGTCCTCAACGTTGGTCTGGATCCTCGGGAGGGCAAATACCATCTGACCGGCTGCCGCCGATGCAAAAAAGCTTACAACTTGGAAGATATCATCATTAACGGGAGGGTGCTGAAAACCTGCCCTGGATGTGGGGGACCTCTCAAAATCGGAGTGAAAGATCGTATACGACTCCTTGCGCTCAAGAACCACGAGGTTTCCTTGGCGCGACGGCCGCCGTATGTGCACGCCGTTCCGCTCATGGAAATATTAAAGGCTATGAAACAGTCGGAGCGTATGAACGTAAAGAAGGTTTACGAAGCGCTGATACAACGATTTGACAACGAAATAGCTATTTTGATCGACGCGCCTTTGACTAGTGTAGGGCAACAGCACCCACAACTGGCTGAAATACTTGCACGGTTTAGGAAAGACGCTATCGACTTCGAGTTTGTAGGGAGGGGCGGCTGGTACGGAAAAATCAAAATCTAATAGCTTTCAGTTTGCCGCTTTCTGTTCTCGAAGTTCTTTCTTTCGTAAGCTTCGATGACCGTCTGCGGCGTCAAACCGGCACTGATCATCGCAGAAACCAAGAAGTGCAAGCAATCAATTAGCTCTTCGTGGACATTACACCACTTCTCTTCAGTCAGCGTGCGCTGTTTCCACCACTTTCGGTCGCCGGTGATGACAACCCCAAGCGTATTGCGCGCCTCGTACGACTCCTGTATAAGATGTCCGAGCAGGGCGACGACCCGATCTTCCTTACCCCATTCACTGAAAGGGGTTCGATTTTGAACAGATTTATCGAAGCTTGCTTGCAGTTCGAAGATCCTTTCAAGTCTATCCATATATGAGGAATACAAGAGAACGAAGGTAATAACGCTGCCGATGCATACGCATAGAAAAATTGATCTCAAATGAGCAGTCAGTTGAGAAAGGAGTTTGGCATCGAACCAATGGACAAAAAGCGACGCGACAGGCTAGTTCTCCTGGGTCTTGCAGCATTTATTTCAGTGGTCCTCGCGTTTATCTCGTGGCCGTTCAAAGACGTTATTGCCGTCACGCTTCTGCTTGCGTTTATTCTACAATATCCCACGGCTTGGCTCGAAAAACGCATACACAGACGACGAAGCGCGATTCTGATTGTCATAATGTCCATCTTTGCAGCCCTCGCCTTCGTGCTACTAGACATCGTTTACATTTTATATAGTGAGATGGCGAGTCTTTCTGTCTCATCTGAGAACCTGGATAACCTCCTCAATCAGGGCTTCGAAGGCCTGATTAAGAGCCTTAGCGCTCAAATAAGCGAAAGCCTCCAAGTCGCAAGCTTACAGGATAGGATCTCGCAGATATTGTCCACAATTCTGAAAGATGCGCTTGGGAGTTCAACAGGTATCATTGAACGGGTTATTCCAAACATACCGCTCTACGTCGTCGAGCTGGTAATCGTCACTCTGCTTCTTTACTACCTCTTGCTGCGTGGCCAGGACTTCTTCGACGAGATGGTCACGTTAGTGCCCCCCGAGTATCAAAGCGACGTACATCGGTTTCTGCGACATC
>JBAULJ010000244.1:0-3523 GCA_049578125.1 Halobacteriota archaeon | reverse complement strand
GACGAAAAGATCGTCCTTTATACCGGAAGACTAGCAGACAACAAGGGACTGGAACACCTCATCGACGCTTCCTATGAGGTCGTCGAAAAGCACCCGAAAACGAAATTCGTCATAGTCGGAGAAGATTGGGGAGTGCTGAAAAGGCTAAAGAAGAAGATATGGGCGAATAGTTTAGATGACTATTTCGTATTCACAGGCCATATAGAGAGCTTTGAGCTCTTTAAGTCAGGATATGCTGCTGCCAGCGTTTTCGTTCTGCCGAGTGAGTGGGAGGCTTTTGGCATTGTCCTTCTTGAAGCGATGGCTTGCGGAACCCCGATCGTTGCTTCAGACGTCGGGGGGATCCCTGACGTCGTCGGCGACGTCGGCAGAATATTTAAGTACGGAGATATCCGAGCTCTTGCTGGAAATATCGTTGATATTCTCGACAATGAAGACCTAGAACGTGAGAAGAGTATCCGAGGTAGAGCTAAAGTCATCAAGGGGTTTACGTGGAGCGCCGTAGTCGACCGACTTGAGGGGATTTATGGAAGCATTGCAGACGTCAGCTAATTTGCGCCGACCGCGCCCATCTATTTTCGCTCGCTTTTCTTCAGTCAGCCAAAGGACGTGAGCACCTAACAGATGACACTAACCAATGGTGATAAGACAGCCAAGCTGAAACGTGGATCACTTGCACGCGGTATTAAAAACACGGGGCTTTTGTTTGGTGGAAATGCGATCTCGGCTGTAATCTCGTTTGTCATCACCATTTATATCGCTCGCTTGCTCCCTATCTCAGAGTTTGGCTCCTATATCACTGTGATCTCGTTCGTCACATTGTTTGGTATTTTTACTGATTTTGGAATCAACACGGTCATAATTCGTGAAGGAGCAAAAAAACCTGAAGATACACACCACCTCATTTTTAGCGCGATGGGGCTCAAGTTTCTCATGTCCCTCGCGTCGATGCTTGTGGTAATCATACTCGCTGTTCTCACGCCTTATCCATACGAGGTCAAGGCTCTGATCGTCTTAATGTCGGTCACGCTCTTGATGGGCGGCATAGGGAGTATGTTCAGCGCTGTGTTCAACATCTACCAAGACATGAAGTACATTTCGCTCATTCAGATTGCCGAGCGCATTACTTTTGCGTCTTTAGCGTTCATCTTTCTCCTTGCAGGACTTGGCGTCACAGGCGTCATAATTGCGATCATTATCGCCGCTTTTGTCAGCCTGATGCTGAATTTCGTAAACAGCCGACGAATTCACTACTACAAGCTGAATTTTAGACCGATATTCAACCGTGCGATACTGATACCGGCGGTATGGTTCGGAATTGCAGGAATGCTTGGGATGATATGGCAACGAATAGATACCATCATGATCTCACTTTTGACGAATATGACACAGGTCGGACTTTACACGCCTGCAGTCAACTATGTAGGCATAGGCGACATGGCCGTCATTGCGCTCACGGGCGCATTTTTTCCCATTATTTCAAGAGCAGTGCACGAGAGGAGGGTTTCCAAAAAAGAGTTGTCCAAGTACCTCGGGTACTTCGCCGTAGTCGGGCTTGTCACAGTCGGAGTAACGTACGCGTTCGGGGGACAGCTGATGATTTTCGCCTTCGGTCCGAAATTCGCTGAGTCTATCGTGTTCATCAACATCCTTATTATCGGATTTGCCGTCAATTTGCTCACCATCCCCACCTCTCTGCTCCTGGACGCGACTGACAATCAAAAGGTGCACGTGCTGAATGCGACCTACTTAACGGGGGCTAACGTTGGTTTGAACTTGGTCTTGATACCGGCCATGGGCGCCTTAGGCGCTGCATATGCGACGACGATATCGCAAAGTCTTGGGGCTGCTCTCGGCATACCTATTGCGCTCTACTTCCTAAAGCGGTCGCACCACTTATGATGATTTGACTCTATAAGTGCCAAAGTCTGTAAGTCCCAAGGCATTTCTTGCACCTTTCTCTGTGGGCGCTTTTCTTAATTTCTATAGGCCACCGAAGGCTGCTTAGGAGAACGAGATGAAATCGAAAAAGTTATTCTACTCCCCCGGCGGTGCGCAGGTCAAAAAACGCTTTTGTCATATTGCGAGTGCAGAACAAATCAAACTGGTCCTAAATCTCGAATCAGGTTTAGTGTTTGTTCGTTTCGGCAGAAAGATAGAGAGCCAAGTTGAAGAATTGTTGTGAGAGAGAAGCCGTCAAGAGCGTAAGCACTGGAGGATGCGTTCATAACCTGCACGTGGTGCAACCATTGATTGCACAGTCGTTGCTCGACTAGCTCTACGACTTACTGCTGCGAGTCTTTTCGTACGGGTTCAGCGTAATTGACGCATACGGATATGCCGGCATTTTCGCAGGAATGGTCATAGAGAGCACCGGTATCTCGCTGCCGAGCGAGCTAATATTGCCCTATGGCGGCCATCTCGCCTATTTACGGCGCTTCAACTTTTGGGGAGTGGTCATTGTCGGCACTTTCGCGTGCCTCTCTCGATTCGCTCGTTACGTATTTCATTGCTTTTTTTCGGCGGTAATTATTTGTTTGAACGCTACGGCAAGTATGTCGGGATAACTGAACGTTAACTGCACCTCGCAAATGAATGGTTTGCTAGATATGGAGAGGCCTTGCGTTTTTGTGAGCAGAATGGTTCCGGAGGTACCGGCTTACTCGTCTATACCAGCGCGAATCTGTAGAATGGACCCAAAGAAGTTTTCTGGCTATACTTTTTTGGGCTCATTGCCGTGGAACGCCGCACTGGCTTTCGCGGGGTGCTACCTAGGCGCCAACTGGCACAACATAACCTCTACGTACTACAGCGTTGTGGTGGCGGTGTTGCTGGTCTTTGCAGTCGTTATCCTGGTGCTTGTGCTACGATCCAGGCGAGGAAGCGACCGGCGCATGTGAAAGAAGGCAGTCGTTAGAGATGCTCACCGGAAAAGATAATAGTCAACTACACCCATCTATAATTGAGAACAAGACTCGCTACGCACGATTCTACACGACTTAATGATCGTGTTTTAGTATAGATGGTGTTAGTTGTCTGAGGGGGAGTAGTTGAAAACAATTTCAGAGAAGATACTATCGAAGCGAAGTGGAGTGGATGCTGAAAGTGGGGACATAGTCGCATTGCCTGTCGATTTAGTTTTCGCCCACGACGGCACGCTACCGCTCGCGATTCAGCAACTGGGCGGCCACAAAGTCAAACATCCCAAGAAGGTGGTGGCCTTTTGTGATCATGCTTCGCCCTCACCTTCTGAAAAAGTGTCAAACGTACAAGCGCTTATGCGGCAGTTTGCCCACCATCACGGCATGGATTTCTATGAAAACGGAGACGGAATTTGCCACCAAATTGTCCTCGAGAGGTACGCATCGCCCTACAAAGTGATAGTTGGCGGTGACAGCCACACGTGCACCCACGGCGCACTCGGCGCTTTTGCGACTGGTATGGGTTCGACTGACGTGGCCGCTATTATGGCGTATGGAAAAACGTGGCTAAAAGTCCCAGAGACTGTTAGCGTGGAAGTCTC
>JBAULJ010000243.1:0-3652 GCA_049578125.1 Halobacteriota archaeon | reverse complement strand
CTTGAGGCCCTTGAAACTCGCGAAGACCGAAGTCAAACTATTTATCTGAACAACTGTTTCTTGCCACACAGATGACCTTATGACTGGAAGAGTGCCTCGGTTTGCGTTTTTTATCGAGAAACAACTGAATTCCGAAAAGTTTAAATGCGAAGAGTCGTGTAAACCCGTCATCTACATAAATTAGAATCCCGCAAGAAGAGGGGGCCACCTACATGACCGAGGCAGAAATGTTGATATGTACCCGCTGCGGCAAGCCGCTACGAATGAATCCTTTCAATGGCTACAGCCTATGCCCATTTTGCATCGCAAAAAATGAGCACACAGCAAAGGATGAGGTGTGGTCTGCCGACAACAAGGTTTCGAGCTAGCATCACCCAATCGCCAGAGGCAGTCTTGCGCTTTTTGAAGCAGCAGTCGCCCTCCGAGTGACTGACGCTTCGCAAAGATGCTGAATGGTTAGAGCGCACTGGATTCTCCTTACACGACGCTTCTTCGCCAAACAACTAGACAGAGATTCTGGAGACTTCAGCGTTATTTTCTTTGAGATGAGATAGACACAGCCTCAATAGGCTTTGCTACGAAGCGCTGCATAGAATCAACGTAACAGTTATAAGCGCGGCTTTCAGTCCTCGTCATGAAAGGTCGTTCACGAGACCTCAGGATAAAGGGGGGATTTCGATGAAGGTTATAGCTTTTAACGGCAGTGCGCGCAAGGATGGCAACACAGCCATTCTTATTAAGCAGGTACTTGGCGAACTCGAAAAAGAGGGTATAGAGACCGAGCTGATTCAGCTCGCAGGAACGCAGGTCCAGGGCTGCATCACGTGTTCGGAGTGTTTCGAGACGCTCGATCAGCGCTGCGCCGTGACTGGCGATTTGGTGAACGAGTACATCGCCAAGATGCTCGAAGCAGACGGGATCATCTTGGGTTCACCAACGTACTTCGCTGACCTCACGCCCGAACTCAAAGCGCTTATTGACCGCGCTGGTATGGTAGCTCGCGCAAACGGCGACATGTTCCAGCGCAAAGTCGGGGCTGCAGTCGTAACGATGCGACGCGCTGGCGCCATTCACACCTTCGACTCGATCAATCACTTCTTCTTCATTGGTCAAATGATCGTTCCCGGTTCGAGTTACTGGAATATCGGTATCGGCCGTGCTATCGGTGAAGTGCAGAACGATGCTGAGGGTATGGCCACGATGACCACCCTTGGCAAGAACATGGCGTGGCTCCTTAAGAAGCTGCACGCGTGATTGCTGGAACTCATGCCGGACGGTGTAACAGGCGGCATGGCTCGAGTTCTAATCATTTACGACACGCGATACGGCTCTACGAAAACCGTTGCGCGGTGGATAGCTGAAGGGGCAGCGAGCAAAGGACACGTCGACGTGGTATTACGGAACGTCGCCGAAGCTGATCCGCGCGGTTTCGACTTCATTGTGATCGGCTCTCCGATTTACGAAGAGCATCCGCTGCCTAGCGTGGTGAACTTCCTTGCCGCGAACCGCGATCACTTAAACGACAAAGACGTGGCGCTTTTCGTTGTCTGCGTCGACTACGGGACAATGCCTAAAGAGGAGCTCGTGCATCGGTACCTGGCAGACTTGCAAGCGCGCGCTGCAGGGCGCGTTCGAGCAATCGAGGTGTTTGGAGGATATCTCGACGTTGACAAGCTCTCCGATACGGACAGGAAGCTCATAGAGGATTTTGCTAAGCTTATGGGGGTACCAATTACGCAAGTCAACAAGCTTGATGAACAGACCGCACGCAAATTCGGAGCACACGTTGCTCACTTCCTAGAGCGACCGTAGCTGTTGAATGACTGGATCAACTCCTTCCTGAATCATACGCTCACCGAGCGTTGGTGCCGAAGTAGCTTCGGCGGCTCGGGCCGGTCCAGTCGGAAGATGGTGATGGGGCTGATAATGCGCAAAGTGCCAACCTTCTAGCAAAATGAGGGGCCCCTCAGACTCACGGCGCAGCTGCCACTTGCATAACGAGCAGTGTGGCACGAACACAATCAAAGAGAATATCTGCTCTGAAAACATTCAAACCGCGGCGACAGCGGGCCATCGCGGAAGAGTCCTCAAAAGAAAACATGAGTATTACTGACCTCTTACTGATCGCAATTCTTGTTTCGGATCTTCTTTTCGCTATTACCATTGTCTTTTTTGAGAGGAAAAATCCGGCCGCTGTCTGGGCCTGGCTGTTGGTCCTCTTCTTCTTACCCGTTGTAGGGTTTGTTCTGTATGTTTTCCTCGGCCAGAACTATCGCAAAAAAAAGATGTTTCGGATGAAGCAAGACGCGGATACGGCCTTAAGGGGCCTCGTCGAATTGCAGAAAAGTGAACTGAAAGCAAGCGAGATCCCTGCCACGGAGCATCTTTCTGCCGCATTCCGCCGTATGGTGCTGATGCTTGTCGAAGACAACGGTTCAATGCTCACGACTAACAACCAGATCAAAGTGTATACTGACGGTAATGAGAAATTCTCTGATCTGTTTGCCGCGATCAAAGCAGCACACGACCATATCCATCTCGAGTACTACATCTGGAGGAATGACGCGCTCAGCCGCGAGATACGAGAATCGCTTACGGAGCGCGCGCGAGCAGGAGTTGAAGTCAAGCTCCTGTGCGATGCGCTTGGCTGTGCCCGCCTCCCGACACATTTTTTTGACGACTTTAAGCGCGCCGGGGGGCAGGTGGCATTCTTTTTCCCTTCTCTGGTGCGGTCCGTAAATCTACGGTCGAATTTCAGAAACCACCGTAAAATTGCCGTCATTGATGGAGCAATCAGCTTCGTCGGCGGATTCAACATCGGCGATGAGTACCTCGGAAAGGTCAGGAAATGGGGATACTGGCGCGATGCCGCTGTGCGAATTGTCGGAACGGCGGTTTTATTGTGCCAGCTCCGCTTCTTCTTCGATTGGAACTATGCAGCAAAGGGGCGGCTCCTAGACTACGAGCACCGCTATTTCCCTGATATCTCCACGTCCGCTGGCGCGCCCGTGCAAATCGTCTCAGGGGGGCCGGACACGTATTGGAACCCAATTAAGGAGTCCTATCTGAAGATGATCAACTCTGCAACGGATACGATCTATATTCAGACCCCGTATTTCATCCCTGGCGACAGTGTGCGCGACGCGCTCCGAATTGCAGCACTTTCTGGCCTTGACGTCCGTATTATGATTCCAAACCGACCAGATCATCCCTTCGTCTATTGGGCGGGGCTTTCCTTCCTTGGGCAGCTGCTCGACTCGGGAGTTCGGGCGTACACCTACGACAACGGGTTCCTTCACGCAAAGACGATCGTGGTGGACGAGGTGGCCGCGTCAGTCGGGAGTGCAAACTGGGATTTGCGGAGCTTCGGGCTCAACTTTGAGACGAATGCGATTATTTATGATACCGCTGTTGCGCGATGCTTAAAAGAGGCGTTCTTAAAAGACCTGAACGTTTCTACCGAGCTTACCCCTGAACGTTATGCGAACCGCTCTGTAACCATTAAGCTGAAGGAGTCGATCTCACGCCTGTTTTCAGCTTTGCTTTAACCGGGAGGGCTTTCGACAGGGGTTTCGATTTGGACGCCGGCTTAAGAAGGGGTGAGATACCCCGCTGGCGCGTCCCGTACGCCACGGATTTCCAACTTCAGAGT
>JBAULJ010000242.1:0-2994 GCA_049578125.1 Halobacteriota archaeon | reverse complement strand
GGTCGACGCTATACTAGAAAGAGCACGACCGGATTTCGTGTTCGTTCAAGGCAATGTCATCTCGTCGTTTAGCGCAGCCATCGCATCATCGATGAGTTTCGTCCCCGTTGGCCATATTGAGTCGGGCTATCGCTCGTTACGCGACTTGCACAGTGATGTGAGGAGAAAAGTAATCGAAATGTGCTCGACGCTATTCTTTCCCGTGTGTAACGCGGCCTATCTGAACTTGCTCGAAGAGTGCTATGATCCTGATTACATTCATTACTTAGGTGATCCTCTGATAGACTCGCTCCTTGACTACAAGCCAAGCGCTCAGAAGGCGGATTCTTTTGATGTGTATCGCGAAGGCGAAAGGCAGCTTGCCACATTCGCCTTGAGACTGCCGTGGAACATTGGAAACCCTGAGGCACTAGGGCGAATCGTGAAAGCGGCGATCAGTCTCGATGATTATAGCGTCATCGTGCTCTTACATCCAAATACGCGAAACCACCTCATCAAGTTTGGTCTAATGGACAAATTGCAGTCGTCTCAGAATATCCATCTTATCGATCCCCTTCCTTACACAGATTTTATAAGGCTAATGATGGACTGCGACGTGTTGGTCACCGATTCTGGGGGCCCTCAGAAAGAAAGTGCGATTTTGCAAACGCCGTGTATCACGCTATCTGACAGCACCTACTACGTTGAGACCGTCGAAAACGGGTGGAATAGGTTAGTGGGCAAGAGTCCGGATCCCGATGTCTTGACTGGTGCCATACGGTCGACGGCGCTAGGAAAAACGATAAACGACCCTCTTAACGATGGCAAATCGTCAGAGCGAATAGTCTCCAAAGTCGTTCAGCTTTTTGGAGAAAGCAGCCTCACGATCGCTCCGCAAGTTTCAAAAACGAGCTTCTACACCCACCTCACGTGTTTTTCGGAAGGTTTTATGGGGATGCGCACGCGAGCTGCCTCTGAAGCCGAAGGTACCGTACAAGCGATGTTCGACGAGACAGGAGATATTACCCTCGACACGACGCGAGCTCAGATTGTGCGTACATTTGGGCCAACCAAGCCTTGAGAAACTTGAAAGGTGAAATCCTAGATGATCGCTGCCTATACAGTCTTTTTGCTTATAGTCTCCGTTCTGCTTTCATTTGTAGTTACCTTTGCTGCGACGCCGTCTCTCATCACTAGAATGAAAGCAGCAGGCGTATCCGGCACTGACGTACACAAAGTTGAAAAGCCTCAGATTTCTGAAATGGGTGGCTTTGCAATCTATGCGGGGTTCGCCACCTCATTGATTCTCGCTGCTTTTTTGGGCCTCAGTTTGGAGCTGATATTGGTTTCACTGCTGGTTGTTGCTTTGTCGGCGATGATAGGGGCCCTAGATGATGTCATGCACCTCGGTGCAAAGGAAAAGCCCCTCCTCGGTTATTTCGCTGGCATTCCCCTCATATTGGCTGCTGGAGGTGACCCATTTCTTGTCGTACCGTTGCTGGGAACCCTGTGGCTTGGACTCGCATGGATTCCTATTGTGCCCTTCGCCGTCACAGCTGGAGCCAACGCTGTCAATACGTTCGCTGGATTCAATGGAATGGAGATCGGATGTGGCGCCATAGTTACGTTTTGCCTGCTAATCGTGGGGGGGGGTGCTGCTCTCTCCGACGGGTGGCATCGGCGGGCTTTTGATATTGGCGGCGCTGCTCGGCGCACTTGTAGGATTTTTTCCATACAACAGGTATCCTGCCCGCATATTTACCGGCGACGTAGGGACGCTCTGCATAGGCAGCGCTATTGCTGTCGGCGCCATAGCGCTAAAAATAGAAGTCTTTGCGGTCATCGCGGCGTTGCCTTACATCATCAACTATGCCATGGTGCTGCTCTCTGTTGGAAAGGTGACCGAGAGTCACTTATTCACGGCCACGCAGGTTACGAACGAAGGGTACTTGATACCTTCAAAATCATATTCTGTTCGAAAGAACTTATCTGATTACATCTTAAGCTGGAGATCGATGAAAGAACCGGGACTGGTGAGAATACTTTTGGCGTTGTGCGGAATATCGGGCGCCACAGCTATAGTGCTTGCAGTGCTGTCAACCTTTTGAGGCCTTTCGGCGGGCCGTCAACAGAAAAAAGCGAGTGGATTAGGTAGCCGTCCGGCTACTATCAAAGCGGCATTTTAGGCTCCAACGACGCCGTGGGGGTGCTTGGTCACGTCACTACGACTTTTAAAAAAAAGCTTTCAGATATTTCAGTTGACGGCCGCTTAAGTCTAGGCTTTGCCGCATCTACAGCAGCTTTTGCGAATTAATATTGACCGAGTCGACAGGATATGCGTATTTCGCATTCGTCGTCGAGTTAGCGTTGCTTGAGGGCGGGTCCATCCATAGACTCACGTACAAAGTGCTCGTTGACCCTAATGTGGGCATAAATCCGAATCTCGAACCGCTGCTTTTTGGGAGGTCAATGAGCACCGGTTTTGTCTCTCCGCTGTTTAACGTGACCGGCTTGTACCTGTCTTGCCAAGCGATGTGTAAGCTCATAGGATCGCTCGCGTGATTCGTTACATAGACAACCGCTGAATCGCTGCCTACTTCAACGTTGCTAATCGACGCATATTGCGCGGGCGTTAGGGAGAGCTTGCTTTGGTCAATTTGGTAAACTGTTACGTCGCTGTTTTTGAAGACTTCTGTCATAATCCCGGTATCGGGAACGAAGTCTGGGAATTGAAATTTCCAGAGGCCGCTCGAGTAGTTTGCTTTTACCCGATCATAAACGAAGTATTTTATGTTCATTTTTTTTGCGATGAGCAGCTTAGTGGCGGAATCTGTAGAGCTGTTCATAAAGTTGGAAAGGTCTGTAAGATGCGCGTACTGATGAGTGACTACATACGAGTTTTCAGAGTCGGTAGACAATACCGCTCGCGCGTTCGTGAAGGTGTTTACATATTGCAAGAAAGTCGGATCTGACAATACTCCGTCGCTTGCCGACGTGTGGTTGTTAAGCCAGTGC
>JBAULJ010000241.1:0-11890 GCA_049578125.1 Halobacteriota archaeon | reverse complement strand
GACAATAATAGCTTCGACGACGAACAGCGGAGTTATTTTTGTCCGTCCGCTCCAGATTACGTAAAACATAAGCGCGTCTGTCACAGAGACGATGATAGCAGTGAGGACAAGCGCTCTCAAAAAGAGACTGTATGGAAAAATATGAAACCAGAGATTAATTGCCAACGGCACCATTGTGACAATAATAGCTTCGACGACGAATAGCGGAGTTATTTGTCTTTTTCCGCTCCAGATTACGTAAAACATAAGCGTGTCTATAACAGCGATGATGATAGCACTGAGGACAAGCGCTCTCAAAAAGAGAATGTTTGGAAAAATGAGCGCATACACAGTTTTACTCCTTCAACTTCAGCGCCTATTCGATTCCCCGCAACATTTTAGTTGCCCAGCTTGGAATTTCACTAATACTTTATATACCTGTGATAAACGTGCCCAGCAAATAATTCGTGCACCCGATTTTTAGCACAAAATCGAACTCAAGCAAAAAGTCGCCAAACACTTACCAGGTTGTCTGATTATTTTACTCCTAAAGGGTAAGAATTGAGATGACAAACCAATTGAAGCATATCGCTGATGTCAAAGTCGGCAAAGTAAAAGGCAAAAGTAGAACCTATCCGCAGCTACGTTTTCCCAGTGACTATGTAGAACTCGCTGGCAAAAAAGCTAGTATTTACGAAATGAACAGGCAAGAAGAGAGTATTGCCTTCATCATTCGCTTTGACACCAAAAACAGTGTAGCGGCCTATCATGAGAAAGCGGAGCGCGCAGAAGGGCGCGTTAGTGCCTGCGAGCCCTGTCGAGGCTCCGACTCGGGTTCAAATCCCGACTCGGGCGCTCCTTTTTTGTAATCTATATCAGTATAGCCTTTATTTGCTGATATGAATTTAATTAAAGTATCAGTTTTAGTTTCTAAGGCCGATAATCGCTTATCTAGGTTATCAGTTGCAACATGGTTGCAACTTTTTTCGTCGATAGTAATAAGAAACGCAAGCTTACCATTATTCTGCGTTTGATAAACGTGCGCGGTGCGCCCAGCAAGCGATTTAAATTTAAGCGGTAGCCGGATAACGGGATACGCACGCTTAGAACTATGCCTTCCTATCTTGTGCGTAAAGATAGGTTGGATAAAGTCCGCGTCTGTTATTAAGCTCATATTCGCGCCCTCTTACTAGCTAGTTAGATATTAGGCGTTTAGGGCTTACACACCGATGCTATTAAAGTATGCGCCATTCTATCAAGTATTCTCACGGTGTTTTATATCGGACTTCCAACGCGGCACGTCAGCGCGTTTAAACCTCGATATGATAGTCTGTTTAAAGCGATAAAACGAGTAACGGGTAACGCCGCGCTTATTAGATTTATGACGCGTAGAGATCCCGGCGCTTGAATACCCATTTAAAGAAGTCGTCACGCGCCTTATCGGCTTTACTTTTACATTGCGGGCATACATCGCTTGTCGTTGATACAAACTCATAGCAGTATACGCATCGATGAATACGTTTCCACGGTACGCCCGAATTTCTATCAACGCGGCCCCATTTCGGGCGCGTTTTGTATGCTGCCGCCATATTATCTACTCAATCGTTAACGCCTCGTCGCGCATAGCGTGATACTCGTCTATATTAATGTTACAATTTTCGGGTTCGGTTCCACGTGTCATGGTTCTCCTTACTAATCACAAAGCCCTCGGGCGCCCTGAGACCATCTAAATATTCTTCCGCTAATAACATAGTCGTAAACGCACGATGCCCTTCGACGTAATCAGGTAATATGGTGTGTTCGCTCTCAGGGGCTGTAATAATTAGCACACGACCGGCGTCGGTATCATACCCGCTTACGATGCACGAGCCCCCCTTAATGCTTAGTTCGTTTGCTCTCTTATCCTCATCGTGTATCTCGCCGTAGTCGCCGCTAAAGTGACGCGTAAACAGCGCGCGGACGTTAATAATTCCTCGCCGGCGTGCCTCGGCAATACCCTGTGTTATGGCTAATACTCCCGGCTCGAATCGGTCTATTTGTATTCCTAAAAAAAACTCAGTTTTTAGCCACGCTATTTTTAGTCGCTCTTTTATCTCGCGCTCTTGCGCGGGCGTGCATCCGCTAATGCTCACGGGCTTAACCGCGTCTTTTAGCATTATCCCTTTGCCCTCTCTCGCAGCGTCGCGTAGTTATCTAATTTCGTTTAGAGTAACTCACTTTGTAACCGGATACTCTTATGATAGCGCAGAATCGCTAGAATAGCCTCGTCTTGATTACAGGCGTTGATCGTTATAGACCCGATCCACATCGGCTTTATTACCGTTGTCGTTTTCATCGCTCATATCCACATCCTGTAGTAACGGGACAGGCGAAATAATGATTGTTATCTCTAATCGTAACTACGCGGATCCTGTAAAAATAAGATGCTACATTTTGTAGATCCTAAGTCCCGAAGTAAAATAAGTCGTTAACTTCGAGGCGGCGTGGCCTGCGATATAAGTCACAATAAAACGGAACGCGATCATACTCGCCTCGTCGCTTACACTCGACATAAAGCTCACAGCTTACGCAGTAGGTCATATAACCATAATACTAAAACCCCTGAATAAATAGGTCATTGATGTGTAAAGCGAAAGTAAAGTTGAGAGATGCGTTCTTAAAATTCGATTAAAAAACGGGAGGACTGAGCATGTGCGAGTTGGATTATGGCTCGGGTAAGGACTGTCCGGTTTTCGGAGGCAAGCCGCGCTCTACAAACTGCCCTTGCACTGAGTTTGAGAAGTGCGTTGACGAGTACATCATACCGCTCTGTTTCGGATGTACGAGGCGCCGAACTTGTCCGCTAGAGTATACCTCGGAGTGTGACCTCTTTAAGATCGATGTGCTCATGTGACAGCCTAGAGATTGCGAGAGAGCGGAGTTGAGGAGTGAAAAATGAGTGATGTAGAGCGCGTAACTAAAGAATCTATCGCAACGCCCAGCTTACACTTACTTCACCATGTGCAAAATGTAGAAGAGCACGAAGAGTTGTGGCGTGAATTCCGGGCACAGCAAAAGCAGATAGACGATCTCTACAAGCTCGTGCTCAGGCTACTAAAGACGACTCTGCAACCATAAACTACGTGGAGCAGTCCATTGGACATCTGCAAGCGGCTACTGCCCCCGGTTCGCTCGCCGTACCATCGTACATAGCACAACGACCGTGAAAGTAAGTTCTTCTGGAACTGCTGCAATTTTCAGTTAGAAAGCTCACATTTAAGCTACGTCAACGCGTTCTTACGAAGAGCCGAAGGCAGAGCGATGCCCCGTCACAAAATCAGCCGCTTAGATTATTTAATAATGCAGAAGCGGGTCGCAGGACTAACACGGGAGCAGCAAGAAGAGCTAACTCTCTTAGAATCAGAGCAGCAATTAGAAGAGTGGCAACAAGAAGAGCAGCGACGAGAAGAATGGTTAAAAGCAGAGAAACAGCGAAAAGAGTGGCGACTTTTAGCATGATCGGTTTTTTCTGTTGACGATAACGGCGACAAAATGGGCGTTTTTTCAGGCGGCAAGCATTAAAAAGCTGTTTTATTATTTTTAGACTCTAAACTACCCTCTCTTTACTCGTGCAATTCTTAAGAACGTGCGATGCTTTTGAGACTGTAAGGTGACTGTGATGGACTTTGACCAAACAATCGAAAAGTATCACCAGACGTTAGATGAGTTCATGAAAGGGAGACCTGAGCTTACCTTGGACATGTTCTCTCAGCGAGAAGACGTCAGCCTAGCTAACCCCCTAGGCCCTACCGTGCGTGGACGGAAGAAGATTGTTGAGACCGCGGAGCGTGCGGCGTCTAATTTTCGGGACGGTCAGCCCGCCATTTTGAGAACATAGTGAAGGTTGTGACTCCCGACCTCGCATTCATTGTAGAGAATGAGCGGGCCAAAGCCAAGGTTGACGGAAGGCAAGATTTCTCCACAATAGCTTTGCGGGTGACAACCATTTTTCAGCCGGAAGAGGGTGTCTGGAAGATTGTGCATCGTCACGCGGACCCAATCGTCTCGAATCAGCCGGTGGAAACCCTCATACAAGAGTAGATAGAGGCTGCAAAAAGACGGTGGCAAGCACTTAACCTGGTTCATACGTCCAGCCGAACTCGCGCTGTTGGTTCAGCTGTACCTGTATCTTTTTGATGATCTGTCGGACCTGCTGCCGTGCGCTGTCAGGTAGCCAGGGGTCGTGCACGCGGTCCTTTAGATATCGGTAAGCTTCCCAACTGGTAGAGCACTTCCTAAAAAGTTTTACGGCTGCCGCTTCCGCGTAGTCGTTCGTGTAGTCAGCTAGCTGCAATAAGAGCTCATCCACCAGGATGCAATCGTCGCGCACGTGTTAGTGTAGTAAAACAGGGATAAAAACGATTGAGGAAGTGCAGTGGGGAAGTGGTTTAAAAGCAATTGCCTCTTGGCTCTCATCTCGTTCTATTACCGCTTGCGACAGCGGCTCTTACACGCATTTCTCGCGCAATACAGAGCAAACGCTAATGGTCTGGTCGCGCAGAACGCTCAATACTACAGAAAAGGAGGTGACCATAACATGCCCACATACATTTTGCTTATTAAATGGACTGAAGAGGGAATGAAGACAGTGCAGGACGCTCCGAACCGGGTAGAACGCGCTCGCAGTATGTTCAAGTCCGCTGGCGGAGCACTCAAAGACTTCTACTTTACCTTTGGACGGTACGATATGATTGCAATCGCCGAAGCTCCGAGCGACGAGGCAGCAGCAAAAGTGGCGCTCAAGAACGGGACCTACGGAATGGCAAGGATAGAGACGTTGAAGGCGTTCCCAGAAGCAGAAGGACTTGAAATAATCAAGGGACTTCCGTAAGTCCGACGCCTACGCTGCACTGCACGCGTAAGGGTTCCAAATATGGAGCGTTTCGCGCGTCCTTTCATCGATAAGATCGGTCAGCGGACGGATCGTCACACGCTAACCGCACATCCGCCCAATACTGCATATACACATCATAGACATTCTCAGGCAAGGGGTGTCGATAATTGCTCCATTCGGTGCCTCGCACACCATGCGTAAGAATATAGGCACGATTGGATTCATTCCACCCGACTACGTCTCCGTGCTGTTCAGCAAACTTCCGCAGATCTGAGGCGACAAAGTGGCTGTTGCATCGCGCCAAGGGAATTCTCAGCTTCTGCAACCACTTGCGGAAGCTTTCTAGGCTAAACATGCATTCGCTCCCCTCTCTGCCATCACATAAAATCCTCATCACCCCCGCAAGCTGTGGATGCAGCGGCACATAATGTTCCATCCTGATCTTGTCTTGGGCTGGTTCAACAAGTAACACCGGCCAGTTAGACTTCAACGTCTCCCTGAACTGCTCCACTCTCAACTGTGCGATCGTGCTATACGGTCGCTGACCGGTAAAGGCACCAAACAACACGATCCCCATAAACTGCCGGGCGTGTTCTTCATCGATCAACCCTCGCAGCATCTCCTCCTTAATGACTGCAAGAACGTGTTCGATGTCGTCCTTGGTCACCACCCGTGCCGTCATCTTCTTCTTTATTTTCCGCACCCTTGGTTTTTCGAGAAACATGTCAAAGGCAAGATAACGCGGATCAAGTGTGAGCTTCGCCTGATATTTCAGGAAGCCCTTCGTGAAGTTCAACACCTTGCTTTGAGCATAGTAATCATCGTACTTCTTAAAAAGGAAAGCACGAAGCTGATCCAAACTGTCCTTGCTGATTGTTCCCTTCGTATGTTTCCAGAATATCTCAGCTGCCTTGACGATCCACACGCTAGACTTGTGTGTTAACCCAGCCGTTCTCCATGTTAGGAAGCCATCAAGTTCCTTCTTTGTGTACTTAAACTCAAGAGTGGCAAGTGTTTCCTGCTGTGGAAACTTTAATTCTGCAACCGAAATATTAGTCTCTACCGCTTGAAATCGCGAACCGGCTTCCTTAAGCTGTCGAGGCTCCGACACGGGTTCAAATCCCGTCGTGGGCGCTCCTTTTTTGCCTCTATTTGACAAGCGGAGGCTAAAATAGGGTTTTCTGTGGTTGAAGGGTGTGGAGCCTGTATTAGGCTCCAGCCGTTGTAGGCCTTCTTTTTAGGGGATCTTCACTGCCCTGTCAATTCCGGTCCCTGAGGTCATATTCAACCCGTCAACCTTCCCGCTGTTATCCCGCGTGAATATGAACGAGTCCGGAGACTCGCTTGTCACAAAAAACGTATCTTTATTCTCGTGGAAGAGCTTGACGGTCTCTTTAGGCACGCTCGAGGTGTAAAAAAGTTGGTTGCCGTCCTGAAATACCGTGTAGTTCCACGGCACCCCAACCGCCTGGTAAGTTCCGGTGTATTCCTGCAACGCCGTTGCGTTCAAGGGCGTTTGCTGCCTGTCGATTCTTTGGGGCAGGCTATAGGGCTGTCCAAAGGTAATTGCGATGAGATCTTGTGAAAGGTTTACCACTTGGGTTCTGTCATAGTTTGACAGCCACAAAATGGTCACATTATCGTCGGGGAAATACAAGGTCTGCGAAATGTAACCGAAGTTGCGCCCAGTGAAGCTGACGACGGTGCGGTTTTCAAAGCTCGCTTTAGTAATCCCGTAGCTATGTTCAAGCATCGCATCGACCGAGGCTGAAGATAATACTGCGTCTGGGGTCTGAAGCGCCTGCTCCCACTTGTAAAGATCTTCGGTCGTGGAGTGGAGCGACCCGGCTCCATACGCATTATGGATGTTTTGGACATCATAATTGATGATGCAATCGTCCTCTGTTGTGTAGCCAGACGCCCGGTTAGCGATGACGATGCTAGCATTTTCCTGACCGGAGTTGCTCATCCCGAGCGGCTGGAACAAACTCTCACGGAGGTACTCATCATATGACTGCCCAGATGCCTGCTCGATGATGTAGCTCAACGTGAGGTAGCCGTTATTGGAGTAGCTGTAGTTAGTTCCGGGCTCAAAGTCGAGGGGCAGGCCATAGAACCGATGCACGAGGTCGGAGAGCGCGATGTTCGTTGGGTCAGTGACGTCGTACCCTCCCTCGCGCGGCATCCCTGAGGTATGATTCAGCAGTTCGTAGATCTTTATATCCTTCCACTGTGAAGGGGCATCCGGGATGTACTTCGTAATCAGATCAGTGACATTTAGCCGTCCTTGTTCCTGCAGCTTCATTATGGCAGCAGCGGTGAACTGCTTAGTGTTTGAGCCAATCGGGAGTACAGTTTGTGGCGTGTTGGGCACGGAAAACTCATAGTTCGCCATCCCGTACCCCTTCGAAAGAAGTAACGTCCCGTTCTGTGCCACGAGCACCGCCCCACTGAAGCGCCCTGCATCGGTAAGCGCGTTCAGGTAATCATCTAGCTTTGCCGACGCGGCTGTACCTGAACCGCAGAAAGGTACTTGCGTGCCGTTGCGTACCTGCGCGGCACTGAGAGATGTTGCGATAGAAGCAGTGAGGAGTAGGATCACAACATAGGGTACCAGAAGCTGCTTTTTCATACTCAACGCCGGGCTATTCTTTTCAACGTTCGAAGCACACCGCGCACTTATAAAAAGATTACTCTGTCAGATTAGGAAATTTTACCTCTTTCAAGCAATTAAGCAATGATCTTGGCTTCTCACAATTTATTAGACGCGCCGCGTCAAAGATTTGATTAATGGATTAGAGCGCCGAGCCTGCGTGACCGTAATGAGCACCAAAACAACCTGTTTCTAATGCTTCATATAAACATTGTAAACGTGCTCGGGCAGCGGATGCCGATAGTTTCGACGTAGGCTCCTGTGTCGGAGCCTCTATAGGGCTACGATCCTTACAATGGCTTGTTAGTACGCTAAAAAAAGAGAAAGGAAACGCGGACGCACTTCAGGTGCTGCGCTGCGTTCGTGAAAGCAGTTAATAATTGCCTCTTACGAAGAAGATAGCATCATCGCCATTTGCGTGAATCCAATCTAATTGTGCTGCAGTGAGCGTGCCCTCTAAGTGGACCCGTCCGCCGTTGTTGACTGTTGAATGCGCAATAGCTACATAATGCGGGCTCGCCCGGTCTTTTCGTGCAACTAGAGTCACCTGTTCGTCTGCCAATTCTTTGCCCACATGCGCGTTGGCGACCATTTGATCGGTCTCCGTGTCAACAGTGAGTTCACCGTATTTGTAGTCCCCTATCTCTATGTCAAACCGCTTCATTGCTTCTGCTTGGGCTTTCCAAACCCCCTCATGACTTCCTTCGCTGTTTCGCAGGGCACTACTTCGTGCACCACCTCGGCCACAACCCAGGGAATGAATGAGGACGTCCTCTGAACATATCTTTGGATTCTCCGGTACCAATTGAATATCCTGACGTTCCATCCAGGAAGTAGCCGAACTCGTGTATTTCACCTGCCTGTAACAGGTTGTCCATCTCTGCGAATAGCATCTCATTCATTTTTGCAGCTTAAGTCAGGTCGGGCGGCCACGGCGTTATTCGGTTGAAGCGCCACAAGGCTAAGAATTTCGCCGTATCGTTCACCTGTCTTTGTATCCTTTGTTTAGTGATAGCACAGCACCTCTATCGCTGTGCCTGTTGAAACGTGACACTATACGCTCACCGTTAGTAAAGCTGGTGTGAGTTGAGCGCGTTACCTTGCACGAACCCGAAAACGGTACGGTGGCTTAGGCATCCCACATGTCACGGGCTTTAATAGTCACAAAAAAGGATCGGTTATGGTGGGAGACAAGGCGGCAACATAGCAAGACCGTGATGCTAACTCTCGTCAGCTATCGGATCGCTTCTTTAACGCCGTGTCTATAGTTGAAGGGTCTATCAAAAAAAGAGAGTGAGACACCCCGTTAGGGTGTCTGTAACGCCGTAATCTCTTCTACGATATACATCGACTCCGGATAGACCTTACCCGGCGCCTCGCAGGTTACGATCCAGTCGTCCTTGTCTGGCTGCTGTGCCGTTAAAGCACAGCCGTCGGTCTTTTTGATGAGATCATTCTGCAGTAGATCGAGTGCTTAGGTGTAGTGGCCATCCGTGACCACTTGGTCACAGCGTTGAGCGTGTCGTTGAGTGGGGTCTGTGAATGCTTGTTCTTTAAATCAGACTTATCAAGTTGATTGATCGTCGTTAGTTAATACGCTGCTAGTCTTCTACTACTGTTTTTTTTACTGTGCCACTAAAAATTCAATAAATCCATTGAAGTGAGTAACGGTGATGCTGCCATCATCCTTTTGCATTACGTGAGATGACCAATGAACGTTCATCGTACTTCCGTCAAACGTGCCCTGTAACGGTCCCTCTACATGCGTAACGGCGCCGTCAATCGTAATGTCAGCTTTATAAGTGCCATGAACTGATTTTCCAACTAACGTGCAGTCAAATGTCGATGTAATGTCTGCAAAATACGATCCCTGCTGAGAGCCGAAAAACTGGCCTTGGCCTGTGCCAGAACCCGTACCGCTTATCGTCTTTCCATCACTCTTGAGTGTAGCGGAGCCTGAGTACGTTCCTCGGGTGCGGGTGACTGCAAAAATATCCGCCGTCTTCACGACCTCATTTCCAGTATAATGTCCGGAAAAACTTGCTTGTCTAACGGTATAAGTAGTCGGCAATGTCGAATGAGTGCTGCTCTGAGCGGTAACACTAACAGTCCCAAATACTGAGATCATCATTATGGCCGCCAGTAATAATACCAAAAATTCCTTTTTCATTCTACACTCTCCTTTTCATACCGATCTCCTGCATCGTCGCCGTTACCATCGACGGACAATGACAAGGCGTTCGTGAGGTAGAGTACTAAGCGTTTTCTTATAAGGTTTGCCATATGTGTGCGTTACGTGCGACGAATCCCAGACCAACATGCGCTTTCATCCATTGTCGGTCAATGCACGTATCTTTAAATACTAACCACCCCTCTCTCCAGTACTTCATATACACATCATACACGTGCTCAGGAAGCAGACGCCGATAATTGCTCCACTCCACTCCTCTAACGCCGTGGGTAAGGATATACGCGCGATTTGACTCATTCCAACCAATAACATCGCTATATAGTTCAATCTTTGATAGAAGTCGGAGGCTCTATAGGGCTTCGATGCACAAAAACATCGTCAGTCCTGAAGACGGTTGATGTTTGTGCAGCTGAGGCTTCGAACAGGCTTCTGTTTTGTGTATTTCGGCCCTCACTATCAGTTGATAAGTGACGGGGCCGCCTCGCAGGATAGAATCCTAGACTATAGAACCATAGCATTATAGTAATTGTTAGCATTACACTATAATTAAAGCTGGTAAGCTATGGTCAGTGTTGAAGACAAAACAACCATTACCGTCTCAAAGGACACGCGGGAATGGCTTACACTACTCAAGCTCGAGATACAGTTAGCTAAGAAGCAGGAGCTATCACAAGACGATATTGTCAGGCTAGCGCTCGTGCTTAGAACGGCACAAGCCAGAGGTTGAAAAAACATGGAAGTTATAGGCTATGTTCGCGTAAGCACAGAGCCGCGCTGCCTTAGCCACGCACCGATCGGGTTAGAATAGCTACAATATAGCGCCTAACAGATACAAGCCGACGAGAACCCCGATAATTACCGCTACCGTAATCACCGCGCCGCGTTTTAATAACTCCTGACGGCTGCGCGTTTTTGGTTCAACTTTCAATTATGAGCACCCCCATACGTCACTTATCGCAATACCGTTTATAACAACTATTAGCCGTTTAACGAATCTGCTTATTTTTTTTGTCACTGTTGGATAGACGACGACCGCGCCGTATTATGTACACGACATAGAAAGAAGTCGAAGCATTAGCTTTTCATTGAACGCAACGCACATCGTTCCCAATACTTCATAAAGACATCATACACCTGCTCAGGCAGCGGGTGTCGATAATTGCTCCACTCAACTCCGCGCACGCCGTGAGTCAAAATATAAGCGCGATTTGACTCATTCCACCCAATCACGTCGCCCCACCGCTTAGCACATTTCCTCAGATCTTATGGCACGAAATGCCCTTTACAAGATCTATTCGAATCATCAGAAAGCGAAGGCGGTGACAGGAATAGCCAGACTGTCTGCAATCACAACGAAGGTTGAGTGAGAGTCACGCTTGCACAAGTCGGGCTAACTCGATCCCAATCTGCTTGAACTGTCCTTCCGTACCCTCCTTGAGGGGTCCCTCTCTCCCTAGTACTATTGCAGAGACATGCGGCTTCACCACTGTCATCCCGTGTTGCTTCATTCGCTGCTCGATGCCCTTTCCGGCACTGCCAGCGAATCGAGACTTCAGTTTGGTGTCGAAAGCAAAGGCCTTCTTGCCCCTAACGTCGGCGTCTTTGAGTCGCTTCGTCAACGTTTTCATTGCTTCTGAGAGTCCAAACGCGTGTGTGGGCCCGCCGATGACGAGCATATCGTAAGCTTCGAGAGTCCCAACGTCAATCGCGGTCGCTCGAACACAATCGACTGCGATCCCTTGTTCGCGCATTCCTGATGCGAGCGCTCGTGCCACCTTCTCTGTGTTGCCAAACATTGAATCGTAGATAACAAGCGTCTTCATTTCGTATCACTCCTGTTCTTGACAGCATGTGAGAGGTACGCTACTATGTGAGAGGTACGCTACTATAAGTGATGCGTTTTGTTACGCTTCCAAAACATGCTAACTATACCAAGAAAAACTGGGAACCAATCAGACAACTGTTTTCGTGAATAGGGCAGGAGAATAGCGTTACTTTCTGACAAAAGAGAGCTTGTGTTGACCTCGCCTATGCTTAAGGTCAGATGGTGCACTTTTGGTGTAGTTTTGGTATACTTTTTAGTTCGCTCCGCGTGCTGGACTAAAGGTCTTAGTTAATAAACTACTCGCGACTTTTTTTGCAGATCAATGCAAAGAGAGGCGGGGGTGTTCATATCTCTACTACTCTTTCAAAT
>JBAULJ010000240.1:0-2395 GCA_049578125.1 Halobacteriota archaeon | reverse complement strand
GATCGAACGAGCAGCATCCCTCCAATGATAGCAAGGTTCCTCACTTTTTTTATCCAGCTTAACTTCGCGGAGTATCCCAACCTCGATTTCTGAGCGTTAAACATCGTCGTGAACTCTTCTGAAATTACCGAGACATAGCGAAGCATAAGCGACATTAGGTCCCTTATCTCTATCGGAATCTTGAACCACGCGAGCGCTTCGACCAATTCTATCTGCGACTTGGACTCCACGAGGAGAAGTAGAATCGAGACTGAAGCAAGAACTCGATTGCATAGCAGCCACCCTGAGGCGATGCCTTGGGCATATATTGGCCATATCACCGTAAGAACCACTGTGGATCCGTACGTATAAGCCTGGACGACGAAGATGAACAGAGCGACAGTAAAGGGGTACATCAGCATTTTCAGGTAGGATTTACGTGAAGGGGTCGTGTACATCGTGATGAAGAATACGGCAACGAAAACGGTACCGGGCACGTACCACCGCTTTGCTGCGGCTAGCGCCACTATGGCAATGAAAGCGGCCGGCAACAGCACCCGGGCATCAATAGTTGTGAAAACGTTAGTGCCCTGTTCTTTGGGCCGGCCTAAGAGTTGTTGCGGAGTCCATTCAGACATTAGATCCTCCTTGGCTAGGTCCCAATGAGCCGGTGGATAGGGGAGAAGAGCCACCCCAAACGACAAGGGTGATGGCGCCCATCAGTCGACCATCGCGACAAGGGGGGGATTGAGACGTGGCAGCACATCCGATGGACGAGCTAACTCGTCTCTTCCTGCTTTCTGCTCGCCTGTCTCATCCTCACGCGCCGCCCCACTATGAGCATAACAAAAAACCCTACGGTGGTTAACAGCCCGGATAGTGAATCTCCATTTATTATCTCAATCAAGAGTCTTGCCTCCTTTGCTGTCGGCCTCGTAAAACACCATTGTCCATGCGTACCCTACAACGAAGCCCCCCGTCACGCCCGCTAGAAGAAACCCTACGTATTCTCCGTTTTCACTAAGCTCATAGAATGTGGCGTGGCCCTCTTTGTTGCCAGATTCGGCAGCTTGCCCCTCAACCTTGCCATCGGTACCCGCTATATCCTTATAACCGAGTGCGCTTCCAATGTAGAAGAACACGATGACGATTGCACACATTATTGCGCACCCGATCAACGCATTTTTGGTAAATTTATCCACGATACTCTCTCCTCCTACTCTCCGCCTGTCGATGAGGCCGGCGCGAAGCTGAACCTTAGCATCTCAGGCCACCTCTCGAGGTGACCGGACCGTGCTGGGCCCGCCGAACTTCAACATTTCAGGCCGCACGTCGGCGATGTAACGCACGACAAGCCCAGTGAATACGAACTCAATTATCGCTATTGGAAGTTGTGTTGGTACAAATCCCAACGCAAAGATAGCCCAATAACGAAATAACTCTTCGGGATGAAGCGATACTGCCAGCTCAAATGCTGTTGTGACATAACAAAGGACGTCCCCGACGAATCCGGCCAGCCCGGCGGCCCAAAAAATGCTGACGCCGAACTTCCGCAATCCTATCCACGTCCCGAATCCAGTAAACGTCCCCACAATCCCCATTGAAACGCTGTTTGCACCGATTGTCGTTATGCCTCCGTGTCCGACGAACGACTGGAAGAAGAGGGCTATAGCAGAGACGACGACCGTGGGAAACGGTCCGACGATAATAGCGGACACGGGCGTCCCAATGGGGTGGGAGCATGAACCCGTGACTGGTACTGGAATGTGCCACACTGAAATTACGAATACTGCTGCACCCATCAATGCCAACGTAGGCAGATACTGAGGGTTGTCTTTTGACCTCTTTCGAATTTGTATAACTCCAACGGCAACTAACGCTAGAGCGACTAGCCACCACAACACTATCCACTGCGGCTCCAATATACCATCGCTAATATGCATTAAATCACCAAATCTTGATATAAATCAAATTTTCTTGATTTAATACATTTGTCGATAGGAGTTTTTCCATTTATATGTTTCCGTACGTTGCACATTGAAAGCGACATCATTAGTCTTCAGCAGCAGGGCTCGCGCCTTTCTTTCTAGATTTACCGCCGTATCGGAACACGAGAGCTCACGAAAGGTTTGTAAGTTCTGTCAGTCGTAAGTATGCTGGCAGATGTTTCAAGGTAGTGATTTAGTCACGTTTATGATGCGCGTGAGATTGACTGGCTTCGAGCCTCTGCACGGACACAAGCGAAGCACCTACTATATCTTGTTTGTTTTAACGCGCACCTTAAAAGCGTACCGTTCGAAAAGGTTGCCGATTTAGGATCACTTTAAGATTAATGTTTGGGGGGGCCGACAAAAGCTGAAATTATCGCAATTGCCTTGAACAAACTGCAAATTGAGGATGGTGAGACCTTTGCCGA
>JBAULJ010000239.1:0-4640 GCA_049578125.1 Halobacteriota archaeon | reverse complement strand
CTCAAGAGCTGTTGTTTGTTGCTCATTTAGCGATGCGACTACCGTGAAATGAGTGTCACCCGGGACATAAACTACGAGTCCCTTCTGCTGAGCAAGTCGAAGCGCAAGTTCAGCCTCGCCGCTTGTTGCCACGGCGTCTTTGCACACGTCCACGATCCGCGCAATGTTGTGCGACGAAGCGACGTCTTTTTTGTTTGCTGCTACCACCATGGGTTTTGCGATCATTCTCACTTGTTGCGACAAGTTTACTATATCCGCGTGTTCCCAGCTCTCTGGCGACTTGTCGAAAAGCCCGAGCTTCAACACGGCATTTTTGATTTGGTACTCCTCTATGTTGAGTCCTGCTAGCTGGGTCGCGATCACGTGCGCAATGTTGTGCTCGAGCTGCGCTTTCTTCGCGAGTCTTTGCCAGTTCTTTTTGATGATGCCAGCAATCCACAACGAGATCTCGCTTTCGAGTAAGGCAATGTCCTCCAACGGATCGTGCGAGGGCGCGCCGAGCACGTTGCCCTCTATGTCAGTGCCACCTGATGCGTCAATCACGTTTATGATCGCCTCTGACTGGCGGAGGTTGTCAAGGAAAGCATTGCCGAGTCCACGTCCCTTGTGAGCCTCTGGAACCAAGCCCGCGACGTCAACGAGCTCGATGGGGACAAATCGCACCCCGCCCACGCAGTGGCCGCACCGGGCTTCAAGCTGTGTGCATGGACACGGCACGCGCACATGCGACGTGCCTCGATTAGCGCTGATGGTTGTAAAAGGATAGTTTGCTATCTCGACGTTCATAAGTGTTGCAGCTTTGAAAAAGGTTGATTTGCCAGTATTGGGCTTACCGGCAAGAGCGATCGATAAGCTCATTTAAAGTTCACATCCGCTTCCTCGAGCAGCTGTTTTGCCCACTGTAGCTTCTTCTTCTTTGTGGGGCTAACGCTGCTATCGGAAAAATCAAATCCGATCGCGCTGACCGTGCGGGCGCCGTACTCTTTCGCCAAAAAGACCGCTCTGTCTCCATCAGTAAAACCGCCGATGTTGAGCACGTTTGTCAGTGGCCGCGCCTGCGTCGTACCAAGCACGGTGCTTAGTGATGGGACATGTGCCTCAATGGCGTCGATGTTGTCTCCGTGCGCGTGAATCACCATGATCGCGCACATCGCATTTGCGAGCTTTAGATCGTTGATACTCCCGTCTAGATCGGATACGATTATGTGGGGAATGACCCCCTGCGCCAGCAGCACGGAGGTGGCACCATCGGCCGCAATGATCGTCTCGCGAGCCTCAATTTTGCCGCTCTTAATATCGCGAATCAAGGTCGGCGCTTTGCCGCAAACGAGAACTTCGCGACCATTGATGAGGTGGCGGAGGTTTCTTTGTGTCGATTCGAAGCTTCCTTTCAAGGTCAACAAGCGGGACAAGATGCGCGCGGAACGCTCATCCTTAGCGCTGTCAAATCCGAAATCACGCACTATCTGTCGGTAGATAGGGCCCCACTCTCTCAGGTCCATGTGCTATTCTGCCAGTGAAATCGCGACTGGATAGCCGTCGATCATCCACTCTTTGCTAAGTCGAGCGTTTGTAACTTCCCCCTCTACAACGGATATTGAAAGCGTCTCATCTTTGACATAAGATTCAAATGCTTGAATCGCCTGTGAAACTTCGGCCGAGCACCGGTAACCGACTTTGATTCGTGCGGTGTACGCCAAATCCAGCTCCTTACGCATGACTTGTATTCTCCTGACAATCTCTCGAACGAGCAATTCTCGGCCGAGTTCGACGGTCAATTCGGTGTCTAAAAAGACGCTAAGGCCCCGGTCCTCACTTTTTATTAGACCCGGCTTTGTTTTTTTCGAGATTGTTAAATCTTCCTTTGACAAACTGATTGTTGTTTTGGCGACCTCTAAGTCGATGCCACTATCCAGTTTTTCAAGCACCTCACGAGGCGCTAAGCTGCTGAGAACCTGTTTGATTTTGGGGACCAAATCCTTATATTTCGGCCCGACTTTGGCGAAATTAAGTCCAACGTCGTACTCGATGAGACGCTCTTCGTCTGTTTCAAAATTGACAGCCTTTAAGTTGAGCTCATTCTTGACAATCGCCTTAAGCTCATCGCTCTTGAGCTCAGGTCCGATGCAGACCATTTCTCTGAGCGGCTGTCGTGTTTTGATGTGAGCTGACGATCGCGCAGCCCTTCCTGCTTCGACGATTCGCTTGGCATAGTCCATCTCTTGTTCGGTTTCAGGAATCAAGCGGTCGGCTTTGGAATCGGGATAAGACTCTAGGTGAACGCTTTCTTTGGCCCCTTGAGCATAGCGAGAAAGAGTTTTGTACAAATGCTCGGAGATAAATGGCGTAAAGGGGGCGATCAGTTTGCTTAATGTCCACAAAGTCTCGAAAAGAGAGACGTAAGCGGAGACTTTGTCTAAGTCCTGTTCATTCTTCCAGAATCGCCTCCTTGATGTTCTAACAAACCAGTTGCTCAGCTCTTCGATGAATGAGTCTATTGCGACGGTCGCTAAGTAGTAGTCGTACCTATCCATATGCGCGACTACGTTCGAAACCAGTCCGTTTAGCCGTGAAAGCAGCCACCGGTCGATGATGTTTCTCTGCTCGTCGGCGAGGTCCCACCCTGCATCGTACTCGTCTATCTCGGCATATGTCGTGAAAAAGGAGAGCACGTTCCAAAGCGTGGAGATCGTCTTGCGCTGAGACTCGACGATTGCTTCCTTATAGAACTTTTTAGGAGTGCCGGGATTGCCAGCGCCGAAAAGATACCACCGCAGGCTATCAGCCCCCTCGCTGTTCAGAATTTGCCATGGATCAACCGTGTTACCTTTGCTTTTTGACATCTTTTGACCCTGTTCGTCCACGATGTGGCCGAGGCTTATCACGTTGTTATACGCGTTCGATCCGAATACGGCGCTCGCGATTGCGTGCAAGCTATAGAACCAACCGCGCGTCTGATCGACGCCTTCTGCTATGAAGTCCACCGGCACCTTGCACTCGTTACTGTGCTCGAAAGGATAGTGCAGCGATGCGAAAGGGGCGCAACCAGAGTCGTACCAGCAGTCTATTACGTCGGGAACACGGCGCATCGCTTCTGCGCATTCGTCGCAGGGAAAGACAATGCGATCGATATAGGGTTTATGGATATCACTAAGAACGGCCTCAGAGTCCATTCGCTGCTTCAGCTCATCGATGCTTCCGACGAACGCCACGTGGTTGTTATGACACTTCCAAATGGGTAGCGGCGTTCCCCAGTAGCGCTCTCGACTTAGCGCCCAGTCACGTGCATTTTCGATAAAATTACCGAAGCGTCCGTGTTTCAGCGCTTGCGGATGCCACTGAACCAGTTCGTTGTTTCGGGTCAGCACATCACGCAAAGAGCTCATCCTTATAAACCACGCCTTCCGAGCGTAGTACATAAGCGGCGTCTCGCAGCGCCAACAGAACGGGTAGCTGTGTGCGTGCATCTCGCTTTTGAATAGCAAGCCCCGGGCGGCAAGATCCTCTCTAATTACGGCGTTAGCTTCCGTGAAGAACAGCCCGCCAACCAAAGCGATGTGATCGTCAAACCGTCCGTTAGGTTTAACGAGCTGGACGAGGGGAAGGCCGTGGGCCTTTGCTACGTTGAAGTCATCTTCTCCGAAAGCCGGAGCGATATGCACGATGCCCGTGCCCTCAGCGGTGCTGATGAAATCTGCGAGCACAACGCTTAGCTGCCTGTCACCAAACAGGGACCGATATCGCATTCCGTTGAGTTCTTTTCCTTGAAACTCAGCTACCACCTCAAAACACGGCTCATCACGCAATACCATTTCCAGCAATTCCTTTGCAAAGATGAGAAACTGGTTCCTGACTTTAACCTTGACATACGGGATGTCGGGATTGACAGCAAGCGCTACGTTCGAAAGCAGAGTCCACGGGGTTGTTGTCCAGGCTAAAAAATAGGTTTCGCCTTGGTTGGATAGAGGAAACTTCACAAAAGCTGCCTCTTCGTTTATGGTCGCATAACCTTGAGCTACTTCGTGGGTGCTCAAGGCAGTGCCGCAGCGCGGACAATATGGAACGACATGATGATCTTCATAGATAAGATCTCGCTCCCACAGGCGTTTAAGGGACCACCACACCGATTCGATGTAGCGTAGGTCCATCGTCGTGTACGGCGTGGTCAGATCAATGAAGAAACCCACACGCTTGGTCATTTCTGCCCATTCATCGATGTGACTAAATACTGAACTTCGGCAGACATTGTTGAACTGTTCAACTCCATAGGTTTCGATGCCTGCTTTGTCCTGAAATTCAAGTTCCTTCTCAACAGAAATCTCAACTGGAAGCCCGTGACAATCCCATCCGCTCACGCGGGGGACATAGTAGCCTCGCATGGTTTTGTAACGCAGAAAGAGGTCTTTTACGACTCGAGCATAAACGTGGTGTACGCCAGGAGAGCCGTTTGCGGTCGGCGGCCCTTCTACAAATCTGAACAGCTCAGCTCCCTTGTTTGCGTTTATGCTCTTTGTAATAATGTCGTTATCATCCCATTCTTTAAGGATGGTTTCTTCCATTGCAACGAGGTTAGAATCTGGTTGAGAGTTTGACATTGTTACTTCGCTTGAGTTTAGTCGCGGGTGACCTTAGCCTGTGGC
>JBAULJ010000238.1:0-2931 GCA_049578125.1 Halobacteriota archaeon | reverse complement strand
GTACTAGCCCATTTGCCCGGTCCCGTCGGCACAGTGCCATTCCACTGGGCATTTGAGCCATCGTTCTTAGCACGATTGATGACGTCTTGCGCGACGGTGCGGCCTAGAGAATCCCCAGCGGTAATGTCGCTGCGGAAGCTCACCCCAGCCGCGAGCCTGGACTCTTCATCTGCAGCAGCTTGTTTGGACAGCCACGCTGTTTCGTTGGGATAGAGGTACGAGAGCACAGCTGCGGACGCTCCAGCTACGGCGGCATGATCGGATGGGTATGCTGGATCGGAGGTTGTCTGCACGGCGGGCTGTATGCTCGGATCGAGCTCGTGGGGGCTCGACCGGTTGTACGTATATTTGTTATTCCACGCAGCGACGAGCGCGTCGTACTGCGCCACACTCAAAAGCGCATAGACACGCGAGGCCATAGGTGGTGACGTGTTGTTCTTGACTACAAGGCTGCGTGCAATCTCGTTCCAGCGCACCACTGAGCCGTTGCTCCAGTAGGCAATGCTTTCATTTACCTTAGGCGTTCGATTCAATTGGAGCGCCTTCAACTCATTGACGTCTTGATTGAATTGCGTCGAACCTTGCGACGGTGGAGGGATCAAACGTACCGCATCGCTTGCATTCAGAACGAACGGCTTCCAGCTTCCGCCGGTTGGCTCTGCGGCAAGCACGATGCCTCCTGAGCTTGTCGAGTTATTGTTTGTTGAAGTGAGACATGCGCTCGCGCTAACAGCGACAAGCACTGAAACTAGCACGACGGCTATGAGTGCACGTTTCAATCTCACAAATTAGTTTGCGAAGCCCTTTGTATAAATAATTCCTGCCTCACGTATCAAAACCCCCCCACTCTTCGTTCACCGCAGGTACAAAAAGATCGCTTTTGGCAATTTGGCCGCGGGCTTGTCGGTCCTCAAGAAACCTGCTGCTGCTTCTTAGCTCACCCTCCCTTTTTTCTTAGACCTGCCCACAATGCGTCAAGATAGCTCGGCTGAGCCATTTCAAGCTGGATGCTTGCCAATCATTCGTGGCGCGGCACGCTATCGAAAAAATATATCGAGCTGCGAGCTGCGTAAAAAAAGATCGTCAGCAATTTGGCCGCAAGCGTACCAGTCTCCAAAAACCCGACAACGTGTCGATGTGCCAACGTTAAGATCACTAGTGCTTAACAAGATTGATTGCTGAAACACCTACTCGCCAACGAAATATCGTCAAGTCCAGCACCTAGTTTGGAACATGTGTTAGAAGGCATTTTTCGCCTGTGCAAATGCTCAATAGCCCAAAGATTCGTCGATGAGAATCAGGGTCACTCTGCCCTCAATTTCCTCATTCGCGAGAATTACACATTTTCCGATCTGACTTGGGGCTCCGTATGCCCTCTTTGCGCGCACGTTTTCTAGAGGGTAGGCATACTCCCAGACGCGGCGTAAGGCGTGGTCAAGCGTGTGCGCAATCTTGTTAGTGCCGCTCACGAATATTAGGTGAGCTGCCGCATAGGGCCACGCTCCGACACGGCTCCCCGACTTGTCGCAAGCGACAATTTCGCCTGACTGCGCGATGGCATTGGCTCCCGAGATGAAATAATCAGCCGTAACAGATTTCCTTCTTAGCTCACGTCTCTTTTCTTCGTCATTTTCGGCAACGATAGCGCGATGAAGATCTTTCCATCGTGATTCATCACTATTCACATATGCATCGTAACCAATCTCGACCAAAGTAGTTGACGAGCCATGCATCACTTCTGCCTCTGGCGGAATCAAGTCTTTTAGTATTTCGAGGGCGATTTTTCCATTTTTTGCACGAACTACCGCTATCCCGCGCTGCGATATTGCTTCGACCGTCTGTGCCACTTCGTTGTCGGGCGGCAGTTGATTCCACTTTTCCGGCTCAACTTGAGCTTCGGCGAAAAGGTTTGCTGCGCTATATTGGGTGAGCTTCACCATTCGTTCACCGCATAGAAGTTCTTCTTCGACCTATATACAGTATACTAGCCTAGCTCGGTCTGAGATGTTACGAGGCTGGGTCTTTTCTTTCTTTTCGCGATTTATCATTGCGCAAGTCATCGAAAAACGGGTCGCAGGAGTCCAGCATCGAAAAAAAAATAGAACCCCGAACAAGCCAGAAAAAGCCCTACTCTCTCCTTCGTAACAATATCGTCGCCGATACGAGAAACACCAAAGCAAAAACGAGGAGCGCGACGACGTCGGGGTATATCTTATCGAGCCCCCATCCACGCAAGGTCACAGAGCGCACGGCCTCTACCGCGTAGGTCGTCGGAAGGACGTAAGACACGGGTCGCAGCCACGCAGGAATTGCTTCTATAGGCCAAAAAAAACCCCAGAGAGGAGGAATGCAGGCAATACAACGAAGGGCAAAAACTGGATTGCCTGCGCCTCCCGTCGTGCAAGGCTCGAGAGCAGTATGCCGAGCCCCTCGGACACGATCGCAAGCAGGGCGATGACCCCGAATGCGAGGATAACGTTGCCAACGATGGTAACGTTAAACAGGAGCACACCGACCGCAAGCAGCACCGCCGATTGGGTGGTGCCAATCGCGCCGAATGCAAGAGCGTACCCCGCGACCAGCTCGCTCTCCTTTAGCGGGGACGCTAGCAGTCGAAAGAGCGTTCCTGACGTCCGTTCACCGACGAACGAGATGAGCGTGAGGAGCGTCGTAAGCTGCCACACAGCCACCGAGATGATACCTGGCACAAAGAAATCGATGAACCGCGCATTCGCGCCGTAAATGGCGTTGCTTGCGTCAACTGAGACCGATGGCTGACGGCCTTGGCCCTGCGTAGTTTGCACCACCGCCTTATTGACCGCCGCGATGATCGGGTTCGCCACGTTGACGTTGCTCTTGTCCGCGAGAAGGCTAATAGTAACGTTTTCCTGCGCGATGGACGTTTGACCCGAAGCCCTTGCCTGAACTGAC
>JBAULJ010000237.1:0-18011 GCA_049578125.1 Halobacteriota archaeon | reverse complement strand
GCTTAGCAATACGCGTATGAGCAACGTGATAGGTACTGCGATGAGCGCCCCGAGCACACCGAGGAGCCAGCCCCAGAAGACCACTGAGAAGAGAACGATATACGGGGGAAGATTGAGCCCCTTGCCGGCGTACCTGGGAAAGAGCACGTACTCGGCAACGAAGTTGATAGCAAGAAACACCGCAACGACGGCAATCGCTCCGATTGGCCCATACTCGAGATAACCGAGTAAGGCAGGGGGAATCATCGCCAAGGCAAAACCAATGTAGGGGATGAAGCTGAACACAAAAAGCAAAACACCCCACAGGAACGCGAAGTCAATTCCCGCGACGAAGAGGAATATGACCGCCGGAACCGCGGTAATAAAGTTCACCTTGGTGCGTATGATGACAAAATCGAGTATGCTCTTTCTGATGGCGAGCAGCGGTCCTGAGATCGGATGCGCCGCGGCGTAGTCCGCTAGGTCGCGGGTGCGGAGCCGGGGAAACGCGAGCAAAAAAAAGACAAATAACGTTACCAGGAGAATGAGCTGCACGATGACGCTGCCGACTGCTTGCAAGATAGCAACGGTTGCCTGCACCGCGAATTTGTCGCTCAGTATCGCGGCGGGTTGCAGTGTAGTAGTGTTGAGGCCGAGGCCTGCGAGTGATGACCGCGTCGCCTCGATGGTTGCATTGCTCGTCGCGGGAGACGGACTGAACACGCGGCTGATCGAGAAGTAGATCAATGCGATTGTGCCCGTGCCGAACGCGATCGCGCCAATTGCTAGGACCGCCAGAGCGCGGTTCGTGGAAAGCCCCCTCTTTTCGAGATTGTGAAGTAACGGGCTGAGGAGGATTGCAAGAAAGATAGCAAAGAGAGTCGGAGCGACAATTTCGGCTGCAGCTTTCATGCCTGCGAGGATGATGATCGCGCTCGCCGCCATAACAAGCAGGCGCGCCAGAGGCGATAGTCGCGCGCCCTGTATTACGTCCCCCAGATCTGTGGACATTTGTTTTCGTTCCTGCTTCCACGCACCGACGGACCGTAATTGTTTAATCGCTAGGTCTTATGCGATTGGCGAAAAAAGGCCGCAGGAGGAAGATGTTAGCTTTGAGAATTGCTAGTCAAACCTCTACTTAAAGCTGACGATTTCGCCTGTGAACCCGTCGTCCTGTTTTCTGATCTGTTTGTGGTCGTGTTTGCCGAGAGGCTCGGCGCTCCTGCGTTCGGGCAACCGCTAAGCGGCTGGCAACGGAACTGCCATTGGCGAGCTTAGATTGGCTCAGCCTTAGCGTTTTTGTCTGCCCGTCACTCGTCACAGCGGCAAGGGCCAAACAAACAACTTTATTTGCTGTAGAACGCCACTTTGACCTCACAGACTAGTTGCTGTGAAGCGTCACTGGTCGAGACGTAAGCTGTCTCTGCTAATGCGAATCGCGAGAAGGTCCTTCACAGCAAGAGGTGGTATCGTGGCAGTACGCTCAAATGGCGTTGAAGCGGGCACAGGGCTTGTCTTGGCAATCTTGAGCCTCACTGGTCTCATGGTGTCGTTCAGCGAGTCAATGCTCATTCCGGCGCTTCCCGTACTGCAGGCGGAGTTTCACACCACGCAAGCCGTGATCTCCTGGGTGCCTGCTATCTACCTGCTCTTCGGGAGCCTCGCGACGCCGTCTTTTGGCAAGCTCGGAGATAGCTATGGGAAAAAGAAGTTGCTCCTCGTCGCGCTCATCGTGTATACAGTTGCGGTGTTCGCAAACGGGTTCGCGTGGAGCATAGACAGCTTGCTTGTGTTTCGGGCCATACAAGGTGTCGGATTGGCGATGTTCCCCCTGGCGTTCGCGATCATCAGAGACGAATTCCCGCGCGACGAGGTAGCGACGGCGACTGGCCTCGTTAGCGCAATGTTCGCCGTTGGCGCAACGATCGGCTTCGTTGGCGGTGGATGGATAACGCAGACGTTCAGCTGGCAGACGAATTATCATGTCTTGGCCCCCGTGGCAGCCGTGGTAACGTTGCTTGTCGCGTGGCGAGTGCACGCGTCGCAGGTCCAAATGTCTTCGCGACTCGATATCTGGGGCGTACTCTTGCTCGGCATCGCGGTCATCGGCTTCCTCGTGCCGCTGACGCAAGGTGGCGTATGGGGGTGGCGGTCGCCGTACACGCTCGGCCTCTTTGCGGTCGGAGTGGTGGCGACGATCGTACTTGTCTACACCGAATTCCACGTCAGCGACCCGCTCATTGACTTCAAAGCGAAGGGCGTGCGTTACATACTCGAAACTCACTTCACGATGTTTATCGCCGGCTTCTCCATGTTCTTGGCTTACATGGCGATCGTCTACTTGACGCGCACCCCACCCCCCGTCGGCTTTGGATTAGACACGTTTCAGGCTGCGTTAGCCTTCGTTCCGGCAGGGCTTGTTGTTCTCGTGGCGGGGCCCCTCTTTGGCAGGCGGGTCAAACGTCGCGGGGCTAAGAATGCGCTCATGCTGGCCGCGCTCATCGTCGCCGCAAGCTTTGTGTTCTTTATGCTGTTCAACAGGACGCTTCTTGAAGTCGTTCTTGGCTCCGTGATATTGTTCGCCGGAGTTGGAGGCGTATTCGTCGCTGCAATTAACGTGCTCATGATCTACGCTCCTGCGAGCAGGACTGGCGCAGAAACAGCATTGAATATGGTATTTCGATTTATCGGAGGCGCTGTCGGCACTGCTGTTGCAGGAGAACTGCTCACTCTCTATGAGGCCCCCATTACGGTCGACATTCCCGGCGGGACGGCCGTTGTTCTGGCTCCCACGACGCAGGCGTTCGCATACATCGCAGTCATCGCACTAATTCTGAGCCTCGTCGGAATCGTGACCGCGTACGCACTCAAAAGAGCCCCGGATATCGAGCTCCCCGAGAACGGCGATCTGCAGATGCCGGCGGGCTAGAATCGCGTCACTCTCATCAGCTTTTGCGTTGGAATCGCCGGGACAATTTGCAACGTAAGTCTAGCTCATTCTTGTATCGCGCCCGGGAGCAGCGCTCCTCGCAGCACGGCATACGTTAGATCGGCCCCCTGCAACTTCGCTCCTCTCAAATCCGCGTTTGTGAGATCTGCCCCATTGAGCAGCGTGAAGCTTAAATCGGCGCGCTGCAAGTTCGCTTCGACGAGCAGCGTTTCCTTGAGATTCGAGCTGTGCAGGTTCGCGTTGGAGAGATTCGCGCCGTTCAGTTGAGCCCGTTCGACCGTGGCGTAGGTGAGCTTGACGCGTGAAAGATTCGCCCCGCTCAAGTTCGCCGCGTACAGCATCGTTTTGTTCAGACGAGCGTCGCTCAGGTTCGCACCGTTCAAGATGCTAAAGCTTAAATCTGCGCCCGTAAGGTCGGCGCCGCCTAGATCAGCGTCGGTCAGGTCAACCCAGCGCAATTCTGCCTGACGCAGGTCGGCGCCCCGCAAGTCGGCCCTTCTTCCGTCAGGTTGACTCGATCGCCACTTTCCGTGCAGAACGACGATTTCTCGAATCTTTGCTGCTTCCATCCTTATGAGGACTTTTGTGGGGGTACACTGCTGTATGCCGGCATGATGCTCGCAAGCAGCGCGAGCGCCGGTCCGACGTAGAGTCCGGTCCACGCGAAGATTGCGATTAGCCCGAGGATGGCGATGGCAACCCGTGGCCATATGCCCGTCTGCTCTCGCCGTCGCAAGGCCACTCGCAAAGCGAGGATACCTAGGATGACGGGCACGAGCACGAATATGAGTGTGATGACCGCTTCTGATTCAACGGACGAACGCGAGATGGCAAGGAGCATCTGTGCGAGGTTGTAGGCTCCCGTCCCGATGAAGATGAGGCCCGCAAGCGTGCCGAGCAACGTGAAGGGCGACCGCAGTGAGGCGTGCAAGTCGCTCCTCATCACGAGGATCCCGAGCCCGACGATCACCACGAGATAGAGCGGGGCGAGCATGACGAGCGGGTTCTGTCCCTCCCACAGGTGAACCTGTAATACGCTGTACGGGATGAGAACGTACTCGGTCGGCGTGTACGTCTCCCGCTCGCCGATGGCCAAGCCGTAGGCACCTCCGTTGGCCGCATCGTACACGGCGACGTAGTAGGTTCCTGTCGCTGGGGCCTTGACCTCGACGCTCCCGAGGTCGTAGAAGCTGCCGGGACCGAAGCCCTCGTATGTGCCCTTGTCGGGCTGCTGTCCCTGCATGACGATGCTCGACGCCCCCGGTGGCACCGCGACGTTTGAGGGGACGGTTCCGTTGCTCGTCAATCCTGGGCCCATGAGCACGAAACTTGGGACAAAACCGAGGTTTGACGCTTCGGTGTTCTTGTACAGCTGGACGTAGATGCTCTCCCCCTGAGCGATGTCGAAGCGATAGTACTGGACCTGTCCCGGCTGGAGCGTCGTGTACAGCGCCCACGACTTCGTGGGATCATTGACCACGTAGGCCGAGTCGAGGGAGGTGTTGTTGCCCGGAAACACGGGCGAGTGCGCAGAAACGATAGGGGTAAAAAGCGCGCAGATGGCAAGAACCGCGAAGAAGATGATAAGTGCGCGTCTCATAGTACGCCCTTGCAACGTTCTGAGTAAAAGGTTTTGCGAAACCCGCTGGGCACGGCAGTGCGCAGTCGCTCCTAGATAAGACCGTGTCGATTGCTAGAACGCGGCAGGCGTAGTCGCAAGCTCCTTCTGTAGATCGCTGCATGAAGCGCAACGTTGTGCAGCACAAACGCAGCGCCGCAACGGCCTTCGCAACGAAATAACGATTGCAGGTTAAAGTGGTATGAGCACCTGTCGAAGTCTTTAGAAATGAGAAGATACTGGATCCAAGATATATTCCTGATGCCTTACAGTGTCGAGATGATGAGATAGGTAAACTAGACCGCATTATTGTACGAAGGGTCAACCACAATATCGTCCCTAAGCACCTCATGATCGTTGGGCCAACCGGATCGGGCAAGACGGTATGCGTCAAACACGTGATGAGTGAGGCTAAAGATCAGAAAGGCGTATTGTGCTCCTATTTGGTTGCAGACACATCTATTTACCAGATCTTGAAGACCATCGCCGCGAATTTCGGCATCGAAACAAGTAACCGGCTTATAAACACGAACGAATACTGGACAAAGATCGAAGAGAGGGTAAAGGGCAATATCGGGCTAATAATCCTTGACGAGATCGACAAGATGCTCATCAAGAACCGAAATGAAGTGTATAGCCTCATTTACAAGTTTACAAGAGACCCCAACATCTGCCTCATCGGAATCACGAACGATTATGACATCCGTCAAAGATCACCGACGCAAGGGATCAATCGTCATATCTCTACGTCGATGTCACTTTTCCCGCGTACGACGCTATGCAGCTCAGGGATATCTTAGAATATCGCGTTGAACAGGCTTTTTACCCTAACGCGTTGAACCCGGAAGTCATTCCCCTTTGCGCTGCCCTTGCTGCTAAGCGCAACGGCGACGCCCGATATGCGCTTGATTTGCTCTCGACTGCTGCCGACCTCTGTGAGGAGGAAGGTCGAACAGCTGTAACAGAGGATGACGTGAGACGTGCGCAGCGTTTGGCAGAGGTGTCTTTGTTAAGAAGAGAGGTCGTGCGGCTGTCGCCACACCAGAAGGTGCTGCTGGAGAGCGTTTACAGCAAAGAAGAGAAGCAATCTCCTACTGAGGTTTATCGGGAATTCAACAACATCATGCGGCTTAACGGTCGTGAACAAGTCTCGCATAAGACGTTGTCTGAATTAGTCGCTGCACTGGAACTATATGGTTATGTTGAAGTAGAACGGAAAGGTCGGGGAAGGGGGCGTGGTGTTGATTTCTATATCTCTCCGACGGGGTCGGTCGAACGAAAAGCGTTGTTGGACGCGCTTAAAGATTTAGTTGTGTAAGAAAAGAGGATTGGCGCGAAGCTTATTTAACCGGAGCTAATCTTAAATGTGTTAATTCGTGCTGCCCCAATCTGAGTACGGTTCTCGTTAACTGCGTAAAGAACAGACTGCTGTGTTCATCAATGCCGCATATCGATAATCACAAGATCGATCAAAAGCTTGAGTTTATTCACAACCACCTCAATCTGCCAAAGCCGCCGACGCGGGGTTCGGGCGCGTACACAGTTCAACGCGATCTAAAGGAGCAGGTTTTAGCGAGCAATTTTTCAGAGAGCTCAGTACAAGCAATAGCTAACGATATTGCTCGATTTTTGGGGGTGCCCGCTCACTGGACAATAAAGGTCGTGGTGGGGGTGGAGACATCTGCGTTTTTGATGGGTTCTGCACAGCAGATAGAAGACGTCAATCGGGTCGGTTTATATTCAGTCAGTGGCACGGGCGGAAGGACTATCACCCTTACTAAAAAATTCGGTTTCCGCTTTGAACAAACCTTGGGCATTCTAGCTCATGAGATGACCCATAACTACCTGCACTACTGGAACATACGGGAATCAGATGAAGCGGAGAATGAAATTCTGACGGACGTCGCTGCGGCCTACTTAGGCTTGGGCGCGATCCTCATCTCGGGCTATGCACAAGCCACTCATGTTACTTATCAGGGGCCCACGCGAATAACTCACACCACGCGCATTGGCTACATAAGCACATCGAACGTGGGTTATGCCATGAAACGATCTGCAAAGATGCGGAACCCTGTCGCCTCAAACCAAGAGAAGGGAAAAAAGTCTTATACAAGTCGCATCACAGGCAGGTTTCGTTCTTGGCAGGATGGAGCAAGGAAAAACCAAACCAGCAAGCAGGTTAACATCATTATAACACGGGTTGAAGAGCTACTGCGATCATATGAGCACATCGACCGGGTGTTGCAGCAGGCACCGACAACGTTTGCAAAGAAGGTCTCATCTGAAGATGGACGCAAGATTGTTGACATTATGAACGCGCTCGCACTAGGAAACGTCAAATCTAAGCTTGTCAAGGCTCTGCAAGAAGCGGAAGCTATGAAAAAATCCGGAGACGCAGCAGAACCGAAGCTTGTCAAATTGTCACAGCAGGTGGATGAACTATCAAAATCAGTCACTCAATGGAGCAGGCTAATCAGCAAATATACTAAATGACTTAGGATCTGTGCTCGATTATTCGTCGACGCGAGCATTCGTTCTTGTTAATTCTTTAACAATACAGTCTTAGACAAAAATGCTATCGATCAAATGATGCCCGACTCAATGATCTATAATAAGCTCGGTGAAGCTGATATGATTTGCTTCAACTAGCGCCTAGATTCTTATCCTTGTATATTTGCTTTAATAGCTGCACCAACGCGGCGAGATTACTGTCTCCTATCGGGGCATCTGGCACATGTTCGGTTTTTCCGCGAAAGTCCTCATCAGTAAAACTTCTTAAAGCTTTGTAGTATGCGTCACGTTCCTTGTATTCGTTCACCTGTTCAAGAAACGCGTCAATCTGTGCATTTACCTGTTCAAGAAACGCGTCAATCTGTGCATTTCTGGTCTCGTAACTTGATCTCAGTCCTTCAATATTCGGAACATCGCCCAGCCGTATTAGCTCGTTCATGGCCGTCGTGCTTTCTTGTTTTAAGTCGGTTACCAGCTGCGCTATCTGGTCGATTATCACTTTGATTTCGTTTGTCGCTGCTCCGCGCGCTTCTAGCTCTTGGGCTTTTTCGAAAAGCGCTTCTCCTTTCTTTTCATCTTCCATACCCTTGTTTAAAGCCGCTTTGTAGCGAGTCAGCCAATAAATGCGTTCTAGATCGTGTCCGTTCACACCCTTCATAGACACACTGACCGCATCGGCGTGCGCTCGGACGTGCTGCATGAACTCTAGAATGTTTGCCTGTAACTTCCATTCCTCGACGAGGATATCGTCGCGGCTGCCTTTTGCTGAAATGGGTAAAGTGACCCTCCCAATCTCTAGCTCGAGATCGTTGTATAAACTTCTGAATCTGTCATAAACGTCCAGATGATCCAGCATGTACTCATGTACGACTTTTTCCTCGCTTGATTTGGCTAATTCTGCGATCAAGGTGCCCATTAGTTTTATAGCATCTTGCCACTCCCCAATTAACAGCTGCGTCTGCAGAATCCCGTAAGTAACGATAAACTCATCCGTCGCTCGTGCGCCAAGCTTTTGCTTTTCTTCTTCGTCTGTTTCTGCTGCTGTAGCCATCAGTTTTAAGTGGAGCGCGGGCGTCTCACTCTTCGGTCTTCCGGCTTGTCCGTACTCGATAGCAGAGTTGCTAGCTGTCTGTTTAGCCAGCTTTTTCCAATAAGCATCATGTTTGATGCGCTTGCCATCAATTACTACCTGGTCCGCATCAGACGCCAGAAGCTCGGCGAGGCCAAGCTCGTTCTGCAGCGCCTCAGGATCCGAATGAGTCCACTTGTCGATCTGCACCCGTAAAGAATCTTTCTGGTCTTGCGAAGAAGACTCGTCGAAAAATTTGCGCACAGGATCGCGAGCAGCTGCGGTTAAAGCGCTTGAATCGTTCGAAGATCCGCGAGTTGCCATAGTTTTCCAAGAGGCATTGCAAGACGAAGACAACGTGGTGCTCTTTTTTAGCCGCGACTACCTGTCGGAATGATTTCATTGCCTCGAAGAAGGTCTATCGCTGCGGTACGGCACACGAGAACAATTGTGCCGAACGTGACGAAGGGAAAGGCGATATTGAGCGAAAGCATCAAAAGCGAGCTTCCGCATACCCCACACATCACGACCTTTTTCATCCAATTCTCGCATCAGCGGCTCAATAGCCTTTGTATCAGCTAAATTGTCGAGGGCTTTTATCGTCCTTCTTTTGACATTCCATAACTGCGCTTGTGGCGTTTTAGACTCCAACATAAACTGACAAATGAATCCTTTTTCAAAACTTCCAAACACGTTCGTTTCGGACTGTAAGGAAGAAAGCGAAGCACTATTTATATCTCTCAAATTAACCTGTTGTACTTTATTTGAGTCCTTATAGCAAGCGACATACTGACTATGTTTGTCGGCATTGACTTTGGAACGAGCAAATCAATTATCGCTGTCGTTAAGGGGAGAAAACCACACATCATTCCCGATGTGCACGGGAACCTTGTCACGCCCTCTATAGTGATGGTGGCACCTGATCGGCGACTCTATATCGGGCAGAACGCACTCACGCACCCCGCGCGTTATCAAAGTAAGTACTTTACGATTAGCTCGATTAAGCGAGTTATGGGAAAGAAAGGAGAGACGACTTGGGGTGATCTTAGAACTTTTCCCCAGGAGGTCTCGGCCCTCATTCTAGGCTACTTAAAGATCCAAGCGGAGGCTGTGTGTGGTGAAGAGATAACTGGCGCGGTGCTCGCCGTACCGGCACATTTCAATATCAATCAACGATGGGCGACCATGCAGGCAGCAGAGGCGGCAGGGTTGCGAGTGCTGCGGATGGTCAATGAGGCTACGGCTGTCATAATAGGCTATCGCAGTGCGTCGGTGATGCGACACGGAGGCTTCATACAGCGTTCAGCACCTAACGATGAGGAGGGAAGGGCGCTCATCTTTGATTTTGGTGCCGGCACCCTTGACGTGTCTGTTGTAGACTTCGGGGAGGGCATCTATAACGTTAGATCAACAGCAGGTGACGGCAATTTGGGTGGGGACGACTTTGACCAAAAGCTCCTAGAGTACCTTGTTGAAGGCATCAAACGAGACTTTGGAGATTCTGTCAGCTTCGACGCGACGCAACAGCTTATCTTAAAGGAGATGGCAAAAAAAGCTAAGATAGAACTCAGCAGCGTCAAGGAAACTCATATCCACATCCCTGAATTCATCCAAAGCGGGGCTATCCACTCCGACCTAGAGGTGCGTTTTGAGCGAGAGACTTTGGAGAAGGTTTGCAAAGAGCTTATCGATCGTGCCGCAATTGTCCTGCAACGTGCAATCAAAAAAGCGAAAATTTCGCCGACTGACCTGACCGATTTACTCCTGATCGGAGGTACGAGTAAGATACCTTACATTCGCGCGATGGTCTCTAGACTCACTGGTTTGAGTCCGTCCGTTGAAGTCGACCCTGACTTTGCTGTGGCGATAGGTGCAGCGGTACAAGCAGGCGTCTTAACGGGCGAGTTTAAGGATATTCTTGTATTGGACGTCGCTGGGGCGACGTACTCCATAGGCATCAAAAACGACTCGGTCACTCCCATGATCAGCGACGCTACTACTCTCCCCACCAAAAAGAGCTCTATCTTCACGACGGCAGAAGATGGTCAGAAAGAGGTCACTATCTTGGTGTTTGAAGGAGAACGAGAAAAACAACGCGAGAACACACTTATCGGGCAAGTGCGCCTCTCTGGTTTGTCTCCCGCACCGAAAGGAATTCCGCAAATTGACGTCACGTTTGATATTGATGCAAACGGTTACTTGCACGTCAGCGCGAAAGACCTAGCCACTGGCTCCGAGGTTCATTCCACAATGGAAGCCCCGTACCGGCTCAATCCTCCTCAAATGAAGGTACTCCGCCGCAAAGTCGAAAGTGCACTTCGTTCTGTTCGGCAGGGGGCGATCTCTCTCAAAGAAGAGCAGGCAGCTCTCAAAGAAGAGCAGGCACAAAAAAAGGCCCGAGCGCTCTCCCAAGAAATTGAGGGGTTCCTCGCTTCGTACCCAAGATTTATCAGCGCTGAAGAAGGGTTATTACTGCAATCCGGCGATCAGCTACTGCGCGAATACTGCCGTCGAAATGTACCGAGTGATGATCTACAGACGCTCATCTCGTCGGTCCGCTGGGGTTATCGCGATACGCTCGCAGCCATAGTTGCACGCTCTGTAGAAAAAATAGTGAGCACGTCGGAGTTTGCCGAATGGATAACACGTGCAGCAGAAAGGTGGCAACCCCGTGTCTCATTGTATCGACTCCTTGACGACTTCGAACGTGAGTTCAACGAAGAGATCGCCTTGATCGGGAAAATCATCACACATAAACACAGCGTAGTAGACGAATCGTCTTTAAAGAAACTGCTTGCTAGGATGAGTGAATCTGCGACAGGGTCAATCTGTTTGGCAATCATCTTGGCGCGGCTTAAGAGCGTTTTTCTAAATGCAGCAAATCTACCCCTCACCAGAACCGGCGATCGACTCCTTCCGACCCTCTTCCTTCTCTATGAGCTAGGTGAGTCCAACTCGCTGGCAATAAAGCAAGCAGCAGCTCAAACGCTCTGCACCTTACACGATGGCGCAGACTGTCTCTTCCTGCTAGAGTACTTGAGGGAGGAACCGAGCCCTATGATAGCCTCGCAGTTACGCAGATGTCTCGCGCACGTCCCTCGAGGAGTCTGGCTCAAACATTTCCTGGATTCAGATTCAGAGGAAAAAAGAGCGCTGACGCAGGACATATTCACCTTGGAGCAAATCCGACGCGACGCGCTTGCGCTGTTCAGCAATCCACCAATAGAGATTCAAGACATCGCACTTGGCGTCTTGGAAGAGCTTGGGGTGCACGCATGCCTTTCGCAGCTTCTTCCCTTTTTGAGCGTTGATCTCAGTGACAAGGTTAAGATTAGACTCCTCACGGTCCTTGCTGCCACGCAAGACCTTCAAGTGATTGTGCCCTTGATTTGTTCCATTCGTGTAGGAAGCACCGCGGTGCGTCAGAGCGCGACAAATGCTCTTTTGGGACTTCGAGATCAAATGCCCCCCGATTTACGCCGCTTCGTGCACATGTTGGATAAAACTCTCAACGACGGAGCGCAGCTTACGTTTCGCAATAAGCTGTTCTTGCGAGATCTACTGAAAAAACACGAAGAGCTGCGTGACGTTGTCAAGATGTTGAAAGAAGAGAGGTAACCATGGACGCTGAACCATCTTGTTTCGAAATTAGAACGAGACTGAGGTGTATGCATGGTTGACAAAACGTGGGTTGATCAGTGGCTAAACGTCCTTAGCGCTCACATCACCAAGAAATCTAGATGGGCACTTTTCGAGCCAAGTCAAGAATTTTACGAGAAGTTAGAAACGGGAGAAGACGAGGACTTAGAGATCGCAGGAGCTGAAATAGGTCGCCACGTGGAGTTGGGCTCATTACCCTCGATGACCTACCAGTGGGGCATAACGATGGACCCCAACGTCGGAGGGCAGATTTGGCAAAAAGGCGGAACACTGCAGAACAGCCACATTGAGATTCCCCTCTTCTATGTCGGAAAACCGTTTGCCATCGGGGCTATCGTCGCCCACGAGCTCACGCACCACTTTCTTCACAATGAAAGGCTAGTGCTGCCAGACAAAGTTGAAAATGAACAGTTCACTGATTTGGCCTCAATCGCGCTGGGGTTGGGGAAGCTCGTATTGAACGGGACCGTCTCAGACCACTTTCAAACGGCGCGAGAGTACTTCATTTTAGGTTACCTGAGCAGCGAGTTGAAAGCTTATGCATACCGACAAGTCAACGAGCAACGCGGGATCTCCACGAGTGAGGCACACGAACAGCTCAATACCGAAGCTTTTCGAATTGTCGAAAAAACGATTTGATGAGGGACCGCTATGAAGTAAAATACGCTTAGATTGACCGCTCTAACAGTTATTGCAATCCTTCGTAATGCAGGACGCGTTTACACGCCCCAAACTGGCCCGCACAGGTAGCGTCTACGGCATCTACTGCTATGGTACAAAAATCGTCATTCGGAGCCCTTTTTTTGAGACCGCAAGAAACTGCATTAAGCAATACGTGAGTGCTAGAGCACACGCTTTTTTTGTCTCTCAAGCAGTTTTAGTCGTTTCTGCCTAGTCTTCACTTTCTATACTGGACTTCTATAAATTAAAGTTTGAACTCTTGAAGTTCGCAGGTTCAAAACTTCTTAATATAAATACTTCCGAGAGTAATTTGTGGCGTGTTTTGTGAACGTCTATGAGAACGCGCAAAATAGCGATAACCAATCAAAAAGGCGGCTCAGGAAAAACGACGACGGCCGTCAACCTCGGCGCGTGCCTCGCCCTACTAAAGCAAAAGGTGCTGCTTATCGACGCCGACCCACAGGCGCACACGACTATCCACCTCGGCGTGAACCCGTACGAGGTCGGCTTTTCGATTTATGACGTCCTCATCAACGCACAGCCGATCGACCGCACCGTCGTCGTAACGCACGTCGCACGACTCGATCTCCTGCCGTCACACATCAACCTGTCGGGAGCTGAAATTGAGCTTGTCAACGCGGTAGGACGAGAGAGCGTGCTCAAGGACAGCCTAAACGGCCTGACTAAGGAATACGATTATCTCATCATAGACTGCCCCCCATCGCTGGGGCTTATTACGTTGAACGTGCTCAACGCCGTTACGGAGGTGTTCATCCCGATCCAAACCGAGTTCTTCGCGTTAGAGGGGATGAGCAAGCTGCTCGGGACGATCGACATCGTCAAAAAACGCCTCAACAAGAAGCTGGGGATAACAGGGGTCATTCTCACGACGTATGACGCGCGCAAGAACATCTGCAAGGGCGTCTCGGAGCGCGTCGAGGACTACTTTAAGGAATTGGTGTTTGCAACGCGCATACGGGAGAACGTGCGGCTGGCTGAAGCACCGAGCTACGGGCAGCCGGTCATCCTGTACGCCCCGAACTCGAACGGGAGCAAGGATTACATGGAGCTGGCAAAGGAGGTGATGGCTCGTGGCGGGTAAAGGGAAGAAACGCGCTGGACTGGGGGCAAACCCCCTCGACTGGATAAAGGATACAAGCGAAGCGGCTGAGGCGGCTTCAATACCAAAAGCGAAGCCGAAGCGGAAGCCGCGGGCAAAGAAGTCCGAAGTACAAACAGTCAAAACCACAGGACTAACAGAAGTGCCGAAGGCAGAAGCTACGGAAGTCCCTGAGGTTGAGACCACCAAAGTACCAGAGGTAAAAACTCAAGAAGTACCAGAAGTTCAAACTAAAGAAGTTCAAGAGTTTGAAGCTCCAACAGTTCAAGAAGAAGAAAGTGAACAAGTCCAACGTGAAGAAACCCTTGAACTTTCCGAGATTATAACTCAAGAGGGGTTGGAGGTCAAGCCCGCTGATGAAGCGTTTTTGGTGTCAGATCCACTCTATCGTGATTATAAGGAAGCCCAGACACGCGTTCCGAAGTATCAGCAGCTTGACGTGAAGCTGTACGTGTTGTTGCGTGACGATCAGCTTGAGTTCCTCGCGAAGCTTACGCGGGAGATCATGAAGAACAGGACGTCTGAGTATAAGACGGAGCGGATTACGAAGAATACGATCTTGAGGGCGCTCATTGATAACTTGAAAGAGCTTGAGTTTGATGTCCGAAATATCGCTGATGAAGCAGAGCTTGTCAAGCGGATCTCGGATGCTATAAGAGTCAAAATAGGTGGCTTACAAACGTAAGCAAAGTACAATTATGTGGCTAAAAACGAAAATTGGGAAACAGATTCACATAGAGAGCACGCAAGAGACTGAAGCGTGGGAAGGGATCCTCGTCGAGGTTGACGCCGTTGGTTTAACCATAAACGACGTTGAGGCCGACTTGACGTTCATACCCTACTCCAGCGTTTTTGCTGTGCGTGTTTTGGTGCCGGTTTCGGTTTAAGAGTTGCGTCAGCAAGTAGCCAGCCTTGAAAGTACCTTGCATACAGAAAGGGGGCATCTGTCTGAACTCAGGCAAGACAAGGCGACCCTGCAGAAGCAAGTCGAATTGCTGACGCTGCGGTTGCCGGCGCCAAAGGTTGGCTTCTGGAGCCGGATTTTCGGTGGCGGTAGAAAGAAGGAAGAGCAAACATAATCGCATTTGACTTATCGATTATTGACCGCGAAACCGAAGCGTTTATCGTATCTTATGACACGTTCTCGGACGTCTAATGTTTTAAGAGGCAATCATGCAACTCTCAAAATTATTCTCTTTTATCGCCGTTGCATTGCTCGTCGCCGTCGTCTTTGCTGGAGTGGTCGCCATACCGGCAGCAGCACAGACCGATACGATGCAGTTCCGCTACAACGCCCAGCACACCGGCGATTATAGCCCTTCTTCTGGAGGCATGCTGCCAAATAATAACCTTAAATGGAAGTTTCAGACCGTCGACCCTAGCGGTGGTGGCGGTATTCTCACTACCCCTGCGGTGGCAAACGGTATTGTCTACACAGGATCCACTGAGAACAATTTTTATGCCATTGACGCTGCGACCGGACACGAGAGATGGCACTACTGGACACTAGGACAGGGAGATACCTCCTCCCCTGCCGTCGCGTATGGGATGGTGTATTTCGGCACAACGGATAGCCACGTCTACGCGCTTGACGCCCAGACGGGTGACTACAAGTGGAGTTTTGAGACCGTGCGTCCTGCACGAACCCCTACCGTTGCAGACGGAGTGGTATACATCGGCTGCAATGGAGGCTACCTCTATGCGCTCGATGCCTACACAGGCCAGTTAAAATGGAGTTTCTTAGCACCAAGTCAAATTGGGTCATATAACTTTATCGTGACAGCTCCGGCTGTTGCTAATGGTATGGTTTATGTAGCAACAGGTATGGACGGGGCTGGTGTTATCTATGCGCTTGACGCCAAAACGGGAGCTGAACAATGGCGGTTCATGGATGGAATCTCACGCTCTTACGGATCCTCACCAGCCGTCGTTGATGGAGTGTTATACTTTGAGGGGGTAAGCGGAGCGACAGAGTTATGGGGAAGTGGATGGGGAAGTGGTGTAGTCTATGCGCTCGATGCGACGACTGGGAGTGTGAATTGGAGATCTGACGTGGGAACAGGAAGGATTTCAGTACAGGATGTCACCTCTTCTCCAGCGGTTGTTAATGGTGTTGTGTATATCGGCGGCCGGGATGGTCTCTACGCTCTCGACGCAAGCACAGGAAACCATAAGTGGAAGTTCGATACAAATGGCGATATTATTGACTCTTCTCCTGCATTTGCTGACGGCGTGCTCTACTTTGGAGTCTATCGACATGATACCCCCTTTGTCGGCTTTGTCTACGCTGTAGACGCAAATACTGGAGCAGAAAAATGGCATTATAACCCACAAGCCGGGGTGTATGCTTCTCCTGTCATCGCGGACGGGACACTGTATTTCGGCGACGGGGATTACGGGTACCTCTACGCCCTTGGCAAAACGGCCAACGCCGCACCGTCGGTCACTGCGGTAACGGTTCCTATCGACCCCCAGCGAGTAAATGATCCTGTCAGCGTGAGCGCTGCGTTTACCGATCCCAACCTAGCTGATACCCATACGGCGACGTGGACATGGGGTGATGGCACGACATCAGCGGGGACGATCACTGAGAGCAACGGCGCCGGCACGGTCAGTGGCTCGCATGTGTACGCTGAAGCCGGCGTTTATACCGTCTCTGTTAAGGTAACGGACAACCACGATGCCTCGGCTGAGGCCACGGCACAGAGCTATGTCGTTGTGTACAACCCCGATGGGGGATTTGTCACCGGTGGTGGGTGGATCACCTCACCGACAGGCGCCTATGCGAACGACCCTGCATTAGCGGGGAAGGCGACCTTTGGCTTCGTCTCGAAGTACCAGAAGGGGGCGAATACGCCGACCGGCAACACCGAGTTTCAGTTCAAAGTCGCGAACTTGAACTTCAAGTCAACGAGTTATGACTGGCTCGTGATCGCGGGCGCAAAGGCACAGTTCAAGGGAACCGGCACGATCAACGGTGCTGGGTCGTACAAGTTCATGCTTTCAGCCGTTGACGGCAATCTCAAGGGCACGGGCCCTGATACGTTTCGGATGAAGATCTGGGACGACAACGGTGTGGTCTATGACAACTTAGCAGGAGCACCGGACACCGCCGCTCCGACGACGACGCTTGGTGGTGGATCAATCGTCATCCATCCATAAACGCGCTATGGTTTGTGCGAGGGGTTGTTTTTATCCCCTCTCTTCTTCTCTTTTTTCTTAACACAACACAGGTTGACGCATGACGGTGTATGTAGATGGCCAACATATGCTGTCTGTGATATACGTTGCTGAAGTATGGGAGCCGCTAACATTGGGGCCACTAGTGGGCAGATAGCCGCAGGCGCTGGACAGGCCAGTGGTGTAATCAGCTGCAGCAGTATCGTTCTTGAGTTCCCGGCGGCCAGTTGAATAACTGAACGGGAGTTGCGCACTCCCCCCTCTTTTTTCTATAAGGTGTAGTTAGAACTGCACGTTTGCATACGCTTCCTGCACATCCTTGTCATTGAACTGCAAGTAAACAGCTGTTATGTTGATGTTAGAATACCCCAGCACTTGCTGTAGGCGCCTTATGTCAACTCCCTGCCGCACGCTGTTAATAGCAAAGCTGTGCCTGAAAGTATGAGGATGAACGTCCCTGCTTATCAGTGACCCGTAACGCCTGACGATCTTCCGTACCCACTGCTGGGTATAGGCCTTGCCGTGCCGGTTTTGAAACAGTGGGCTATCAGCCGCTATACCTTTGTCTTTGATATACGCCTGCAGCTGCTCAAGAGTTTCACGTTTAACTGGCACCCGTCGCTGTTTGTTGCCCTTGGCTTTGAAGATGTTAATCCGCTCGTTATGGTATTCAAGATCCCGGGGCCTGATCTGTAGCAGTTCATCAACTCTGATGCCGGTCTGCCATAGCACTTTCATAAGCAGGTAGTCACGCATACTCCGTGTATAAGCAGCTTCGACAACTTTGTTTGTCACGGAACCATTTATCTATTGAAGCTCGATTAATGCTCGCCGCCTGGAATGACGCCTATTTTGGCGCTATTATTGGCGTCAGAAAAAACCGATCAAGCTATAATGTTGCGTGGTTCATGAAAAAATACGGCCGTGTCAAGAGAACGAGACGGGGCATGCCGGCCAAAGCAAACAACCCCGTCCCGTGCAGATTCTCAACAAGGGTTCCTTGAACGTCTCCCGATTTAAGGTTTGGGATTCCCTTGTTGTTTTTTCTGCCGTCGCTCGTTCTCGGGCGGCTCCGGTAGGCGCCACGCTTCTGAACTCGAGGACTTTGACGCGTTTGTTGATCGAACCGACCGATACAAGGAGGGAAAGGATGATTGAGAGGGAGCTCATCTTAACAGGCAGCGACGCGGAGTTATTGAGCCGCGCGCTCGTGGCTATTGGAGCGGTTTATGTTATCTTACTG
>JBAULJ010000236.1:0-13298 GCA_049578125.1 Halobacteriota archaeon | reverse complement strand
CCGAAGTGACCACCTTTTCGGTACGTATACACTTCTTGAGTCATGAAGTCGCCTTCTATGGTGAAGTCCTCCAACTCTACGTACATCGACCTTATCTTCTTGCAAGCCTTTCGGCTGGCGGAGAGCTCAGCGCACGTTCCGTTTGCTGTTATCAGTGCCTTGCAGACGTTGGAATTGCCGACGCTGTACAAGTCGTACGGTCGCTCCTTTAAAAAGACGTTAAAGAGGATGTCGATATCGTGTATCATAAGATCCTGTATGACGGAGCTATCGGTCACCCTGGAAGAGGCCGGATTATGCCGTTTAAATTCAATTAGATGAGGCTCGTGACACAACGGCGCTATTTCTTTGACGATGGGGTTGAATCGCTCGACAAACCCGACGCCGACGACGAGGTCGGGGTCGGCATTTGAAACGCGATCGATCAGCTGTGCCCCCTGCTGCGCACTCAATGTCATGGGCTTCTCGATGAGAGAGTGAACCCCTTTATCTATAGCGCGCATCGCGACGTCAAAATGATCGGCCGTCGGGACGCAGATGCTTACAGCGTCCACACGTGTAAGAAGTTCCTCTAAGGAGCGGCTTACGATAATTTCTGGGTCAGACAAATCGCGCGTCGCTTCTTCGCTCACGTCAAAGGCGTGAAGTTCCGTCACTCCTCGCATTTCGGAGTACACCCTCAGGTGGTTTCTTCCCATCACGCCAACGCCGGCAACTCCTACCCTCATGGCGCACCTGCAAAGCCGTTAGTAACAGAGACGATGTAGCTTAGCTCGTCCCGCGTTAGCGCGGGATGCACAGGCAAGCTCAAGACCGACCGGGCCGCTTCTTCGGCAACAGGGCATCCTGCAGCCTCTTTAGAGTATCCCAAGCTTCGGTAGAGTGGCTGCTGATAAATGGGCAGCGGGTAATGGATGACAGAACCGATCCCATTAGCCCCCAAATAGGAGGCAAACTGCTCACGATCGATCTTGTCCCGTCTCAGCGCTACCACGTATTGACTGTAGACGTGCTTTGTTCCTGACGCTGGGCGCGGCAGTTGAACGCCGTCGAGATCTAAATGTCGATTCAGATACCGTGCATTACCTATTCTCTTGGCATTCATAGAATCTAGTTTTCCAAGCTGTGCAATCCCCATTGCTGCTTCGACGTCTGTCATGCGGTAGTTATAGCCAAGAACCGTGTGGCAGTACTTATCGCTTTGCCCGTGATCGCGGAGGAGTCGCACGACTCCGGCGACATCGGCGTCGTCCGTCGTCAGCATACCGCCTTCACCCGTCGTCATGTTTTTTGTTGGATAGAAGGAGAAACATCCCACGCCAAAGCCACCGACTTTTTTTCCTTTATATTCAGCGCCATGTGCTTGAGCGCAGTCTTCTATAAGGGATAGATGATTGTCCTCGCAGATTTCTTGAATTGCCGCGACGTCAAACGGCTGTCCAAACAGGTGCACCCCAATAATTGCCTTCGTTTTTTTCGAGATCTTTGCGCAGAGGTCATCGGGGTCGATATTGAACGTATCTCGCTTCACGTCGACAAAAACAGGCGTCGCTCTTTGGTACAGTATCGCGTTGGCCGACGCGATGAAGCTAAACGCCGTTGTGGCGACCTCGTCCCCGTCGGTAATTCCGGCAGCTTTTAAAGCAACGTCAAGTGCGGCCGTGCCGTTACAAAGCGCAACGGCCTCATTGACGCCGACGTAGTGAGCGAACTTGCGTTCAAATTCTGCAGTGATCTCCCCTTGCGCCAACATACGCGATCGAAGTACGGCTGACGTCACTCTGACATCTTGCGCGCCGATCATCGGGTGTGCAATCGGAATTCTCATAGCCATATCATTATCGTTACGGATTTCTTCAGTGACGCTGAACAAAAGGCGGGAAGGACCGACCCCTCAGTAGCCTAGCCCCTTGTACCGGCCTTTGGGCGTTCTCTTGACATAACATTTTCCATTTTACGCGTTGCTGGCCTAGCTCTTGTAGGTGCGTGCGAGTTATTTTTCGTCGTACTGATAAATCCGGGATCGCCGAGCAATCGCATGAGCAGCTTCCGAGCTCTTGGGTCTCCTGTTTGCCCCGCGTGTTTCGGCGCCCCGTATGAGCGCCCCAAGCGGTATTGCTAATGCTTAATCAGGCGCGACTGCGTTATCATAAATGCAAACGATGATTCTCGCAGCTATCTCTCTCGTGAGCAGCGTTTCATCGTCTGACTTTAGCGTTTTCCCAAGGGGCTAGGGGGCCCCGCATGTTCTTAAGCCCCCGACCAATGCGCGTATCTGTGAGTATATAAGAGCATGTCTAATATCAGCCCGAGGGATGCAAGCCCGGCCGATTCGTCCAGCCTGTCATCTGCGCTTGCTCCAACGCCTCGATAGTCGAGCTATCTTTCATTTCACGAAACTATCACGATCTTACAGCGCGATTATCTAGCGTCGGTCGCATCGGCGTCATCAATTCACGCTAGCATTCTGGCGGCGGCCATTCGTTTTTTCGAACAAAGTGCTGCCGCAAGATGTCTATGGAGGAGACGATTTCATCTGCGGTATCGCGCACACTGCATCGCCTTCATCAACCCGACAAATTAAGAGACGAGCGCCATAGCAGGCTCAAAGGTACAGGCGCGTTAAAATAAAAAAAATTGGTATTTCCAAACTTATTCTGAAACAAAGTGGGGATGTTTGTTTGAGAGGTTACTCCTAAGACTACTTATAATGGAGGTGAAAGACGTGAGAATCCAAAAAGTCAGTTCCGTCAGGCAAATGGAATGAGTTATCGATGAGATGATTACGGTTGGCTATGCTAGCTCATCCCGTAAATTAATCCTTCAAAACCGCTTCTAAAAGGGACAGCGATGTTTCCTTTTTTTGAAGTCATCTTAAGAATACCTTGACAATATAATGATACACGCTAAGTGAACTTATCAGAGCGGCACGTCAACCTGCAGTCATCATTGCAAGGGCTTAAGTAAATCGTGCAGTGTTCAGACTGCCATTGTTTTTTCTGAATGATCAGGCTAAATCCTGCGCGTTTGTAATTGGAGAGAGAATACTTTATCAGGGACCATGGGAAATTTTGTCTCATAGGTTTTGAATTTCTGTCCTTCTACATAAACAGCGCATAGCGTGTTGGAAACATGAAACAGATGCTGATGTTTATCAGCCGGGATCCCTTCAAGGATTGCAGACAAAACTGAATATCGGACGCGCTCAGTCGAAAATCCGTAATCGTGCCAAACAATCACCGATCTGCTGTTTTTCCGCAGATCATATACCTTTTTCGTATCATTCAGCACTCCCTGATATGAATGATCTCCATCCACAAATATTAAATCAAACTTTTCGTTGAGCTGCGTAAAATCGAATGTCTGTGAGTTGTGATATATCATCCTGATACTCTCATTTTCTTTGGAAAAAATTCCATGAACCCTGATAAAACTCTCCGAGAGCTTCATTTCTCGCATTTCTTCTTCAGAAAGGGTAATGGCAACGCATTTATCTGCAATTTCTGCAACATTAACAAGAGATTCACCTCTCCAGCTGCCGATTTCGAGGTAAGAACAGGGATTGAACTTTCTGGCCAGTGATTTTAGCAACATGATATCGGTCACCAGTGAGGTGCCTTCAAGAAAACTATAAGTATTCAGATCTTCCCGAAAATCCGGAAAAAGATCGAGAATGTCAATCGTCGGTAACTGTTCCATCCGGAATTTTTTCCTGATCTGGTCAGGATACTGTTCTTCGTTGAGGGCCTGCAAGCCGTTTGTTATAACTTTAAACGGCTGCCGGATCAACAATTTGAGAAGTGGAATTTTTGTCACGTATTTCTCCTACTCCATAAAACAATATTTGCTCAGGACTTAATAATTACCGCCCGGAGCGAAGCGACGTAATGAATGTCATTGAACTGAGCTGATGCTTCTGTTCGGCCAACGCACAGAAAAAAATCTCTTACGCCATAGGGCTTCGAAAAGCGCTGCGTCACCCTTCTCTAACTTAAGATCTACAGCGTTCGGGATAATGCGATGTTTTTGCGAACTGCCTTCAAAAAAAAAGGGTTCGGAAGGAACTTGAGTTCTTCTTTGGCTTGGCAGCGCTAGATCAGATATTTTTAAAAGCTCTTCGTAGTGTCTGCAAGGGTCGATGTATCGCAGCCGATTCATGGCAAACCTGAACTTCCTAAGAATTAGATGCGTCCTCAAAAAAGCGCGACATTAAAGCTTCAACCTGAAACTCACGCCGGCATAGAGACCCAGCTGAAGCTCCTTGAAGTTATCAAGTTACACGAAATCCTAACCGAGTGTGTCAAAACGTCCCATCTTTCTCCAAACCATCACCTATAGCAGTAGCTCCGACAGCATCGCAGACGATCAATGCAAGAGCGGCTGCAACGGGGCCTAATATCGAGAGAAGTCGCACGAGAAGCAAGAGAACGACAATTAATTGCAGGAGATTTATCTTCCAGTAGGCCTTAACAAGTCCGAAATTATCCCCGATGAAGCCGATTGGAAGCACGAGTATTGAGATTCTGTGCTCAGCCAATAGGTGCGCCAAGAAGATTCCTGCCGCGTACTGGGATCTAAAAACAGATGGCACAAACAAAGGACCTATGACAGCATAAAACAAAGCGCCGGCAGTCGCAATAACGTAAGCTGAAAAGTCTTCCGGAATAACGTCTTTCCCGCGCTTATCGTGATCTGCGTGAACATTGATCTGGAATTAAGCCAAAATTCGCCGTTTTCTGGTTCTTTCGCTTTCTCGGAATTCTTAAATAGAACAAAAGCGCTCCTTTGCGCTAGTGGCGACCGATTATGGGAGACAAATTGAAACACGCACTCTTCAAGCGGGGTCCGATAAGGTCAGTCGGCGTAGTCGGCATGGGTTACGTTGGCATCCCTTCTGCGGCACTGTTTGCCCGTTCACCCACATTCGATTTCGTGTGGGGATTTCAACGCAATTCCCCTACCTCGGGCTATAAAATTGACATGCTAAATCGCGGAGAGAACCCGCTCAAAGGCGAAGAACCTGGTTTAGATACCTTGATAAAGGAAGTGGTCGACGCCAACAAATTCAAGTGCACCGCCGATTTTTCTGAGATAGCCTCCCTTGACGCCATAACTGTGACTGTTCAAACGCCTTTCGCCGATGCCGAGCGCTTGGAGCCGGATTTGCGGCCACTCATCGCAGGTCTTACCGAAGTTGGCACAAACATGACTGCCGGTGCGTTAGTTTCACTCGAATCGACGGTTACTCCGGGAACAACGGGTGGGTTGGCTCGTCGAATCTTAGAGGAAAAGTCAGGCCTAGTAGCTGGCAATGACTTTGCCCTCGTTCACGCCCCTGAACGCGTTATGGTGGGAAGACTGATCCGGAATCTGCAGGAACAGGATCGGATCGTGGGTGGAATTGACGCGACAAGTACCGAGCGAGCGTTAGAGCTGTACAGACCGCTGTCAACAAGAGGCGCAATCATTCAGATGAGGGCCACAGAGGCAGAAGCAACCAAAACGGCGGAGAACGCGTTCAGAGACCTGCAAATCGCAGCGGCAAACGAACTTGCATTACACTGCGAGGCGATGGGCATCAACGTATATGCAGTAAGATCCGGCATTGCCTCGCTGGAAGGAGAAGGAATCACGCGAGCGATCCTATTTCCGGGGGCCGGAGTAGGGGGCCACTGTCTTACCAAAGACGCCTATCATCTTGTAAGAGGAGGAGCAACCTCAGAAAGATCTTCAGATTATCCACTGACCAGCAAGTCGCTCTTCGTGCGTGCTCGAGAGATCAACGATTTTATGCCAACGCACATGTTTAACCTCACAGTTGCGGCGCTAAAGCGGGCAGGAAAAACGCTACGAGGCGCTAATGTCGCTGTTTTAGGGTGGGCATTCATTCAAAACTCAGATGATGCACGGAACCCCCCTTCAGCGCCATTTCGCCGGCTTGTCGTGCAATCAGGAGCTACGGTGCGCGTGCACGATCCCTATGTACGCCCTGATACGGTCAACGCGCTTTCCGCTGATATTGAACCGGTTATCAGCGATGCTGATGCAATGGCAATTTTCACGGCTCATGATGCATACCGATCGCTCGACGCTTTGGAGATCAAAAAGTGGATGGGACGTCTGCACCCCGTCGTTGTCGATGGACGAAATATCATCGATCCCGACTTATTCATTGAGTCAGGATTCATCTACAAGGGCATAGGGCGCGGAGACAAAAACGACCACCCCATACAGGATTGAACCCGGCTGCACAGGCACGCGGACGCAATGACCGTACGCTGCCAGGAGCCAGGTGCGTGTTGCCATACACGCCTATTGATCTGGACGAGTTGGGCTGATCGACGCGGCTTGTGAATATGCGGTATTGGCACGGCAATTGTAGAGAGCAAGCATTTAACTATATGCTTGACGATCATTGCCAATACGATACTAAATAGCTCCATAACTTTGCAGAAAAGCGATTCAGCTACGAACAGATTGGAATGGAGATATATGATCTCTATAGGCAAACAAAACATCAAAGTTGAGCCTGTGAGAGACCAACTCCGCTTTTTATGCTCGGGCGCAAAAAGCGCGAGCATTACAGAGATCTTCTGACTGGAGCTGATCAAAGTTTGCGCGTGCACAAGTCCTTCAAATCGTTGACCGAATCTTCAAGGATGACAAGAAAGTTACGATACTTGATATCGCTTCAAGCAAAGGCGCATTTTCACGGCGCTTAGTTGATCAAGGCTACGCTAACATTGATGCCGTTTATCACAAATCGAGAGGTTTAAGATCAGAACACTGTGAATTTTATCGAACTTGATCTGAACGATGTTCAAAAACTGAGGAATTTGCATCTTGTAACGCGCAGAAATATGAATTGGCTATCGCTCTTGAAACGATTGAAAAGCATACAAGCGCGCCCAGATGCGCAGCATTGTTTGGTAAGAGCGAAGTGACGGAGATGCTGTTGATGATCAGCAACCAATCGCCTTGGAGGTCGTGATGTGTGCAATTGCCGGCATTTTACGATTTGACAGCGCACCTGTCGACCCAGACTGCATTCAGCGCATGATCGAAATTCAGCAACACCGCGGGCCGGATGCACAAGGATCGTACATCAATGAAACGATAGGCTTGGGTCATAGGCGATTAGCTATCATTGATTTGTCAGCAGCAGGAGACCAACCCATGTGCAACGAAGATGGTACATTGTGGCTGACTTACAATGGCGAAGTGTACAATTATGTCGAACTTGCCGAAGAACTCAAAGAAAGAGGGCATGTTTTCAGGAGTAACTCTGATTCAGAAGTCATTGTGCACGCATTTGAAGAGTATGGAGCGTCATGCCTGCAAAAGTTCAACGGGATGTTTGCTTTTGCTATCTGGGATGAGAAACGTGAAAGGCTTTTTTGCGCGCGAGATCGATTCGGCGTGAAACCGTTCCACTACTACTGTTGTGATGCCTTTTTTGCGTTCGCTTCCGAAATCAAAGGCTTATTAGTGTGTCCAAACATACCGAGAGAACCTAACCAAGACACAATTGACGATTATTTGAGATTTGGACTCGCTGATCATAAGGAGGACACCTTTTTTTCAGCAATCAAAAGGCTCAAACCAGGACATTACATTTCTATAGATAGGACACACAAAGAGGTTCGTTCTTATTGGGCGCTCAGCAAAAAAAAGCTGAAGGACCCCAAAACAGAGAGCGATTACGTAGCTGAATTTCAAGCACTTTTCAAAGACGCAGTAACGCTGCGATTACGTAGCGACGCCCCTGTAGGTACATTGTTAAGCGGTGGGCTTGATTCATCATCTATTACGTGTCAGGTTGACGAGGTTTTAGAAGATCAAGGTGCAAGTAAAGAGCAAAAAACGTTCTCCGCCGTTTTTGCCGATCCTAAATGTGATGAACGTCAGTGGATTAAGTGTGTCACCGAAGCAACAGCGGCAAAAAACTATCGCATACAAATTGAGCCTGAGCACATTGTCAATGCATTAAAGGCAGTTGTATGGCATCAAGATGAGCCTTTTATTTCTTCAAGCATCATCGCGCAGTGGTGCATTATGCAGCTGGCTAAGGAAGCTAACGTAACCGTGCTTCTCGACGGACAAGGAGGAGATGAGGCTTTGTGTGGCTATATCGCCTTTTATTTTGCGTTGCTGAAAGATCTGGCGCAAAATCTACGTTTTTTTTCATTTATCACTGAATTGTACTATTATTTCAAAATGCCATATACTTCCAAGCGGCTAGCGGCATACGCGCTTGCTGTCAATTTGTTGCCAAGCCGTTTGCTTGAAACAATCAACAAGATGCAGAATCAGCGAACACGCTGGATACGCCCCTTGAGGGCTTCAAATCCCGCACCATTTAACAGCATGTTTAAAGACCATCTGACAAACGAGCAATGGAGACAGATAGTCTTTGATCTACCCGATTTACTTCGCTATGAAGATCGCAATTCCATGGCATTTTCGTTGGAGACACGCTTCCCATTTCTCGACTACAGACTAGTTGAATTTGCATTTTCACTCCCAAGTAGCCAAAAAATAAAAAGAGGCTACAGGAAAAGCATACTAAGAAGAGCCCTCGGTAATTTATTGCCGCCTCAAGTCGCGCACAGGACTGACAAGATAGGGTTTTGGACTCCCCAAGATATGTGGATGAGGTCTGCTCTGGCGGATTACATTCAAGGGGTGTTTGAATCAAGCACTTTCGACAATAGACCGTATTTCGACGCTGCAGAAGTTCGAAAAATGTTTGAAGCCTACTGTGACAACAGGGGTAATGTAGGGCACATCATATGGAGATGTTTGAATTTGGAAATGTGGCTCAGGACTTTTATCGACCCCCCGACTTTTTCTTGAGCGATTGTTTTCTGCTTTCTCTCAACAAGTTGTTCTTCTTAATATTATAGACACTTATAATCGATAAAACACGTCATTGAACTACGTTGATGATACCTATTATACGTTTCAAATGGAGAGAACGTTTCAAGAACGTGGTCAGAGCGGCACCTATACGAGGTAGCCATGTGAGAGACCTGCCAGCTACTTTAAGCTTTTTTTAATAGATGAGGCTTTGGCAAAGAGTTTCAGCGAAATTAATGCAGCAACAGCGAGAAACTAGCGGCTGGTCGATGGCCCTGAAGTTTAGCACCTCGGTCACATTCTCCAGTGTTGCGGCCCGTAACCACAACGGCGTGTATTTCAGGTTTGATTCTTGAATCTGCTGGATTAGGTGCTGCCTTTGACTTCGGGCAGCCGAGCATCCGCCAGAACCAGGTAGCTTCTTCCATTTGACGTGGTCGAGCTCAAAAAGCGGCATCGTCACGTCTGCTCTTCTGCAGCACGTGCCCGCCTTGGCGCGGTCGCAGATGGATTACCATTCTCATCGATCGATCTAAAGCCCGCATATCCTCTGAATTATAGGCGCATGGTCGACAAGCACAGTGACAGAAGTCGTCCGTTTCGCTGTCGCCCCGTCCGATGAGAAGCGAATGGCTTCTTTATGTTCTCACACGAGTTGGACCGAGCAAGCAGCCATTTTTCGGGCCTTCTTATAGGAAGGACCGCATTATCTCCTCGACTATACGTTATCGCCAAGGAGCTCAGCGATGCGAGCACTTGCGTTTCCGCGGCCGAAGACACGTCTTTGCGCGTGCGGACGCGAGCAGCTATTGACTGCGCCGATTATTTTTTCTCGGTCACTGCCGACCAGGACGTTCCATCCGTCTTCTACCGTCTCGACCCACTCCGTTTCGTCGCGCAGCGTGATGCACGGAACTTTGAGAATATACGCTTCCTTTTGCACGCCACCCGAATCAGTCAAAATCAACCGGGCATTCTTTTCGAGCACTATCATGTCGAAATATGAGGCTGGTTTGATGATGAGCGCGTGCTGCATGGCACGTTCCCAGAGCCCATACTTGCGTAAAAAATGCTCTGTCCGTGGATGACAAGGAAACACCACGTTTCCGATCTCTTTAAATGCCTCAATGATATCCCTGAGGTGAGGCTTAACGTCTGTGTTGTTCGGTCGATGAATCGTTGCGAGGTAATACGCTCGCGGCGTCAGCGCTAAGTTGTCCAGCACCTGCGAGCTCTTTTGGGCTATTTCAGAATGGGCAATCAGCGCATCTACTGTAACGTCGCCAGTGAGGAAAACTCCCGCTGCAATCCCCTCGGACGCCAGGTTGCTGACCGCTGTCTTGGTGGGGCAGAACAAAAGGTCCGAGCAGTGATCGACGAGCACCCTGTTGATCTCCTCGGGCATCGCCCTGTTGAAGCTTCTCAGGCCTGCTTCCACGTGACCGACCTTCACCCGCGCTTTTGCGGCAGCGAGCGCTCCGGCAAGTGTCGTGTTAGTGTCGCCAAAAACGAGCACGACATCGGGCTCTTCCCGTAGCAACGCCCTTTCGATTCCGATGAGCATCTCGCCCGTTTGCTTGCCGTGTGACGATGATCCAACCTCGAGGTGAAAAGCAGGCACGGGTATCTGGAGTTCGTCAAAAAAGAGCTTGTCCATCTCGTAGTCATAGTGCTGCCCGGTGTGAACGATAACTTCATCACATTGTTTCCGCAGCGCTTTTGACACCGGAGCGAGTTTGATGAAGTGCGGCCGGGCCCCGACGACGCTTACGACTTTCATGGTTCTCAGAATTATCCCGATTTCGAAATCACACTTGCAGATCAACTTCAACGGACGAAATGATAGACGTGGCCAAAAAACTGCCGATTGAATACTCGTTGATCGCGTCCTCCAGGCAGTGCGGGGCCTTTTCTTGCTGAGGCTTTAATCTTATCACGGATTTGTAGAGTTCTTCGTACACCTGCAATTAACAATCCTGACGTCCGAACTGATACGGTTTGAGATAGTCTCTCTCGTATCTTTCTCGTGTGGCTCGCGGCTGAAGATTCGCATCAAGTAGTTCAGTTCTCTCGCAAGTGCGGAAACGTTTTCGTTTTTCACGATAGTACCATTTTGCGTATCTTTGACCTTCTTGCCAGTTACGCCGCCGTCAAATGCGCCGCTAGTTTGCACAAGCTATTGCCCCCTGTCACTCTTGACGTAGCCAAAAGAGAGACGGTTTGTAAGAAAGCCTTAAACATGCATTATTAGCGCTAGAACACTCGAATCAGACGTTGCAAAAAAGCAAACTCTTCAGTCATAGCCTGGCGAACGCTGCTCTTTCATCAAAGGACTGAGATGATGAACGTCAAAAGCAACTCGATATCGACACCAACTTCTCCTCCAGCGCGGGAAATTTGGTCGTGCTCGGGCACTCCGATCCTTCAGTGAGATTTGAATTTTCGTTCATACGCAAAATAAAGGATCCGGCGTTGCGCGATGGATACGCTAGTCGACGGAGTTACGGTCACACTTAACAATCTAGCCAAAATTTGCGCACTAATTAATTAACTACCGTCTCCTGCGGCCGCTTAAGAAACGCACGATCCACATCTACGAAATCTCTTCCTTTGTGGCTACAACGTTGTCAATGTTGTCCAGTTTAGACACTTTAAATCCGCGATTTTCTAAGAAGTCGTGAATTTCATCGAAGTTTCTTGTGCATTCGAAAAGAATATATTTGGTCCTTTCAAGTGTGTTCTCAGCGCCAAGGAGCACCTGAAGCTCACTTCCTTCAGCGTCGATCTTTATGAGCTTGATTGAAGCATATTGGGAGCAACTGCTGTCTAACGTTGTAGTTTCGATCTCAATAGTCTCGCGAGCGAGCGGGAAACTCTCCCATATGTGGTCTGAAAACAAGCTACTAATCGTATAGTAGTCTTTTGGAAAGTATAATGGCTTTACACACGCCTCACTCCACGCCGCGCGTGGTTCAAGTGTGACATTGCTTAGCTGATTCAGTTTACAATTCAAACTCAGCATGTCAAAGGTTCTGGGATAAGGCTCGAATGAGATAACCCTTCCCTGATTTCCGACCAAGGTCGAACAGATAACGGTGTAATACCCAATATTCGCGCCTACGTCAATAAACACGTCTCCTACAGACAACCGACTCGAAACCCATTCGCGAGCTTCTGCTTCTCTACCTGGAAAGATACAGTAGATATCGTCAGTATTTTGCCTGACAAACCACAAACATTTGAGCCGCTTTGCGCGCACAATACCAGAATACAGAAGTTTGGGGTGTATCCTTCTGTTTGGTGATACCGCATGAATTGTTGTGTCGGCAACGGCGGATAAAATAAGATTCAGTTCACTCGTTAGGGATCTTCCCCTTAATAAATGCAGTACTCCTAACCAAAATAGCGTTCTCGATAGAGTCCTCAGTGTGAATTTTTTGAGTCGTGACATTTACATCCTGGATGTTCTTTTTGTGCAGAGTATAAATACACTATTCCTTGCGATTTTTGAAAGGTTTATGACATGGCGTGCGCCAATCATTGGCAATCACATATTCGGATGGACGAGGTATGATGTGATTCACTTCAGCAAATGTCGATTCCTATAAGCCCGCATAATATCTATTGAGCTCCACAACCTTGTTTGCATCGTGAATCTCTTGAACGTATTTTCGCCCTTTCCGTCCAAAGTCTTCTCTCAGTCGTTTATCTTGGAGCGGCGAGATACAATTCACGCGATTTTTTCAGCACGTGCCCTACCTAAACGACGTGCCCCGCTTAATGTTTTCGCCCCTTTTATGCGAGACGACAGTGATTGCTTTATTCATCTTGCTCTTCGTCGTGCAACAAAATCCGGCTCAAATATGTGGAATAGGTTTTGTCGATCCGATTTGGAAAGGAAGACGAACCAAACGATCAACGTATAAACGACCAATAGTATTACGAGGGCCAACCGTTCATTCAAGAATTCAAAGAGTTCAAAAAACAAGATAACTAACAAAGTCACTGCTGCTAGATTTCGATACCACCTAATGTCAAAAGAGACGTTTAGCACTCTAACGATCAAATACACCAAAACAATGCCAGTTAAAGAATAAGTTAGCGCTGATGTCGCTGCTGCCCCTTCGATGCCAACCAGCGGAACGAGAACGATATTCAAGACGACGTTAAGACATGCAGCTACGGCCACAAGCTTCAGCCCCAAGTCAGGCCGTCCAGCTCCGAGCAGCGCTCCGCCGACCGGCATAGATGTTCCGAAAATTGCCACTCCGACTAGGAGTGTTTGCAGCGGTAACACTGCTGCTAGGTAAGCATTCGTAAACAGAAATACGACAATTTCACGTGCAAAAAAGGCTATTCCAAGTGTAGTAGGTAACAGAACGCACGCGTTATATTTTAAAGTCGTGTTTATCATTTGCTGTAAGGCTTGAGTATTATGA
>JBAULJ010000235.1:0-10885 GCA_049578125.1 Halobacteriota archaeon | reverse complement strand
CGCGTGAGCAGGTCAGCCACGCGATGCAACGGCGAAACGGCCAGTCACTGGTCATCATCGACATCGCCAATCCGCGCGACGTTGAAGAGGCCGTAGCGACGCTCGACAACGTCGACCTGCACAACATCGATGACCTGCGAAAGATCACCGAACACAACCTCAAGAAGCGACGTTCTGAGATCGGGAAAGTGGTCGCGATCATCAACCAAGAGCTCAACCTGCTCGAAGAGCAATACAAGAAAGACCGCGCAAACGAGCTCATTGCGAGCCTATACCAGAACGCCGAGGAGCTCCGAGCGCGCGAGCTCGAAAAAGCGCACAACCGCCTGCGAAGCGAGGGGGGCCTGAGCAAGCACGAGCAAATCTTAGACGACCTTACCGCTTCGATCGTCAACAAACTGCTCTTCGAGCTCACCGCATCGCTCAGAGAGGCGGCGGCCAACGACGATGACGACCTCATGCGCTCCGCGCAAAAACTGTTTAAACGTGAGGGTAATTAGTTGACCAGTCGACCGGCGCGACTTCGAAAAAAGGGCGTCAGCACGTTGGTTCGAGAGACGACGCTGCTCCCGCGCGATCTGATATGTCCTCTGTTCGTCGATGAAAACGCGCAAAAGCCTGTGCCAATCCCTTCCCTGCCGGGGTTTTATCGTCACACCGTCGAAACGGCCGTATCCGAGGCAGAGGCGATCACGGAACTCGGCATTACTGCGGTCATCGTGTTCGGGGTGCCACACTACAAAGACGAGACGGGGAGCTCTGCGCTCAGCGGCATCGTGCAAGACGCCATCAGCGCGATAAAGTCGGACGTGCCAGCGGCCACGGTCATCGCCGACGTGTGCCTGTGCGAGTATACGAACCACGGACACTGCGGCATCGTCGACGAAGCGGGTACGATCCTCAACGGGCCGACCCTCGAAATGCTGCAGCGGGTCGCAACGTCATACGCGCGCGCCGGGGTCGATATCGTCGCGCCGTCAGGGATGATCGACGGGATGGTCGGCGCGATACGCACGCAACTCAACGAGGAAGGATTTGACGGCGTCGCCATCATGCCGTACGCGGCGAAGTACTGCTCGAGCTTCTACGCGCCGTTTCGCGACGCCGTGGATTCGGGATGCGCGTTCGGGGATCGGTCGACACACCAGATGGATCCCGCGAACACCGACGAAGCGGTTCGCGAAGTGCGTCTGGACCTAGAAGAGGGCGCCGACATTATCATGATCAAGCCCGCGCTGCCTTATCTCGATATCATCTATCGAATCAAACAGACCTTCGGCGTTCCGGTCGCCGCATACAGCGTCAGCGGGGAATACGCCATGTTGCGTGCGGCGATTGGCAACGGGGATTTGGCGGATGATGCCATCTATGAGACGCTTCTTTCCATAAAGCGTGCCGGGGCCGATATGATCGTTACCTATTTTGCCAAAGAGGCGGCAAAGAGACTGGCCTCAGAGTGAGGGGAGTGGCGATGCAAACAGACGAGTCTGAAAAGCTGTACAAAAAAGCCCTGAAGCTTATGCCTGGTGGCGTTTCAAGCCCGGTACGGGCGATCGACCCCTATCCGTTTTACGTCCAGAAGGCAAGCGATTCGCGAATATGGGACGTGGACGGCAACCTGTACATCGATTACTGCATGGGCTACGGCCCACTCATTCTCGGCCACGCTCACCCTGCCGTGCAGGCGGCGGTGGCCGAACGCCTGAAACTAGGGTGGGACTATGGCACCCCCATTAAGATGGAGATTGACCTCGCAGAGCGCATTCAAGAGGACTTCCCCTCAATAGAGATGCTTCGATTCGTGTCGACGGGAACCGAAGCCACGATGAGCGCCCTTCGAGCCGCTCGCGGGTTTACGGGCAAGGATACGATCGTGAAAATCGAAGGGGGGTACCACGGCGCCCACGACGCGGTACTCGTCAAACCTGGATCGGCAGCGATCTCCGCCGCAAGCTCACTCGGGGTGCCTGCCGCCGCTGTAAAAAACACCGTTCAAGTCCCATTCAACGACATTGAGGCGCTGTCATACGCCTTAGAGAGAGTTAACGCGGCGTGCCTTATCATAGAGCCGGTCATGGGAAACATCGGCCCCGTGCTGCCCGAGGAGACCTACCTGGCGGACGTCAGAAAAGTCACCGAAGAGAACGAGACGCTCTTAATATTTGACGAGGTGATAACTGGATTCCGGCTGTGCATCGGAGGCGCGCAGTGTCTTTACGGCGTCACTCCTGATCTCACCACCTTAGGAAAAATTGTCGGCGGGGGATTTCCGATCGGGGTGTTCGGAGGAAAAAAGGAGATTATGGAATGCGTCGCCCCGTCAGGAGGCGTTTTTAACGCAGGGACGTTCAGCGGACATCCCGTTTCACTCGCCGCGGGCCTAGCGACGCTTAACGTGCTCAACGAGGAGGGCTACCGACGCGTCAATGGCCTGGGCGACCTCCTCAGAAGGATGCTCGTCGACCTCCTCGAAGAACTCGACATTCGTTTTTCGGTGCAAGGAATAGGCACGATGTTCCAGGTCTTTTTTACCGACAAACCGGTCAGAAACTATCAAGACGCGCTCACCTGCGACGCAGACTCGTACAAGAAACTTGCTGCCTTCATGCGTGAGGAGGGGATCTTCTTGGCCCCCTCGCAATACGAGACCAACTTCATCTCACTTGCCCACTCAAACGAAGACCTGGAGTACACCATTCGCGCGTATGCAAGCGCGTTCGAACGGCTTTACAACCTTGACGTCGACACCCCCGGCTACTAATTCCCCAATGACGACAGCGAACAATGGATAGAGCGTGATCAACATACTGCGTATTGGCACCAGAGGCAGCAAACTCGCATTGATTCAAGCAGAGACGGTCAAGAGCTTGCTCGCAAAGAACGGCCTGGAAAGCGAGCTCGTCATCGTCAAAACGAGCGGCGACAGTTTTACCGACAAGCCCTTCCGAGAGGCGGGCGTCGGCGCCTTCGTGCGCGAGATCGATGACCGCATGCTCGCGGGCGACATCGATATCGCCGTGCACAGCATGAAGGACGTGCCCACAAAAAGGCCACAGGAGATCGATATTTGTGCCGTGTTGCCCCGCACAGTGCCGTATGACGTTTTGATCTTCGAGCGTCCGTTGCGTGACGGGGCCATAATAGGCACCTCGAGCTTGCGACGACAGGCGCAACTGGCCCGATACTACCCACTCTACGATCGCAAACAGATTCGGGGCAACTTCGACACGCGGATAAGAAAATTACGGGCGGGCGAGTTTGACGCGGTGATTCTCGCCGAGGCGGGGCTCGCGCGTCTCGGCATCCAGATCAACAAGAAGCGCCTACCGTTCATTCCTTCGCCAAACCAAGGAATCATCGCCGTGACGGCAAATCGTGGAGTCGACGAGTTCGACGCCGTCGCCAAACTCAACGACAAGCGCACCCTCATCGAAGGCATGGTTGAGCGCATCACAATGGAGGCCTTAGGAGGTGGGTGCTTAATCCCTCTTGGCATTTTTGCGCAAGCCGAAGGTGAATCGGTAACCGTCGTTACTGAGGTGCTCTCGCTCGACGGCCAACGCGCGGTGCGTCTCACCGACCGCATCCCTGTTGATAGCTACGAAAGCGCCTCACGAGCGTTTGCACAACGAGTGAAAGAAAGCGGGGGTGACGCGTTGATCGCCGAAGCTATCACAATCGGTTTCGGCGCTTGATTGACACATGAACCCGAAAAACAGGTTTAAAGGAAAGGTATTCTTAGTAGGGGCGGGGCCGGGTGACCCAGATCTATTGACCCGAAAAGCCGAACGCGTTATAAAAGACGCTGACGTGGTGCTCTACGACAAGCTCGTCGATGAGCGTGTTATCGCGCTCGTCCCCGAAAAGGCTGAGCTCATGGACGTCGGCAAGGACCCGAGCCACCATAAGGTGCCGCAGCACAAGATCAATGATCTACTTGTCAAATACGCGCGAACGGGCAAAAGGGTAGTGCGGCTCAAGGGCGGCGACCCCTTCGTGTTCGGCCGCGGTGGCGAGGAGGCTGAGGCGTTGGTCGCCCACGGAATCGAGGTGGAGGTCGTGCCTGGCATTTCATCGGCCGTAGCGGTTCCTGCTTACGCCGGCATACCGGTCACGCACCGCAACTACGCGTCCACCTTTACCATCGTCACGGGCCATGAGGCCGCAGGCAACGAGCTGCCGTGGGACGTTCTCGCTCAGCTTGACGGCACCCTCGTGATACTGATGGGTGTGGGCGCCCTCGCAGAAAACGTTGCGAATCTGATCGCTTTTGGAAAGCCTGCGCAAACGCCGGCGGCGATCATTGCACAGGGAACGACCAGCCGCCAAAAAGTCGTCGTGGGCACCTTGGATGATATAGCGCGCAAAGCTGAAGCAGCTGACGTGGATGCTCCCGCGGTGCTAGTTATCGGCGACGTGGTAAAACTCACACACATACTTAAACCGCAAGATGCAAACGCTGGCAATCATTCGACCTGAGAAGCAGCTTGAGGATTCGAAAAAAGTCGTCGAATCCTTCGGGTACCGGGCACTTGGAGCCGCAATGGTCGACATCGTGCCGCTACGGGACCCGGTCTGGCCTGCTTTCTTGGACGAGCTCAGGGTAGGCAACGTGGACTACGTGATACTCACGAGCGCAAACGGTGCACGAAGTTGCGCGCAGCTCGGACTGAACGCAGCGAGCATTCCGCCATCGACGCGCGTCGTGGCCATAGGACCCACAACCAGAACTGCGTTGCTTAAAGGGCATCTCCGCGTTGATCTAATGCCGTCAGAATACAGTTCACGTGGCATCGTCCAGATGCTCAACAACGTTGCGGCAAAAAACGTTTGGGTCTTGCGCAGCGCTCTTGGGAGCTCCGAACTGATCGGAGGGCTCCAGAATAACGGCGCAACCGTTAACGAACTCGTGCTGTACACGCTCAAAAGACGCTGCGGACAGCCGCAACGAGACTTCATACGGGAGGTGACAGAGGGTGACGTGGCCGGCGTACTCTTCACGAGCGCCATGACAGTACACGCTTTCTTTGACTGCGCTGATCGAATGGGAACACGAGAGCGGCTCATCGCGCGACTGGTGAACCAACTCGTCGGCGCCATAGGAAAGCCAACAGCCGAAGCGCTTTATGCAAGCAACGTGCAGGTCAACGCCATGCCAAAAGACGCGACATTCCGCGAGCTCGTCTCGACGGTTCATTTAGCTCTGAACAATCGCGCGCCATAGTGCGTCCGAAGAATCCCCCATGGACATACTTTTAGCCGAGTACGCAAGCGCAATGATGCCCAACCTCGCCGAAGAGGGCCACGCGATGTTGCGCACGCTCGAAGCAGGCTTTCAAAACTGCGGACACTCCGTGCACGTGCCGCGGCTGCAGAAGGGCGATGCCAGCGCTTTTTATGCGCAGGTAGAGCGACTTGCACGAGCGTGTGACGCAGGACTTGTCATCGCTCCCGACAACCTCCTCCACGATTTCACGGCGCTCGTTGAGCGACACACGACGAATCTCGGGTGTCCCGCAGAGGCGGTCAAGAAAGCGGCTGACAAACTCGCCGCGTCTATGGTGCTTTCGCAAGGATCGCTGACCGTTCCTGAAATGAACCCTTCAACAGGTCCGTACGTCTTAAAGCCACGAGACGGCTGTGGCGCAGAGGGGATTCACATCATCGAGACGTTCGAACCAGACGGCATCGATGAGAACACGCTTGTCTCGAAGTTTGTCTCGGGAGATCACATCAGCGTTAGCCTCGTCATCGGAAGAACGGTACTCCCTTTATCGATCAACAAACAGCACATTCGAATCGATGAGACCATCCACTATCTAGGTAACACGACGCCGTATTCCGTTCCGAACGCGAGCGAGGTCATCGATCAGGCCTCGAGAGCCGCGCAGTTGCTGGGGTGCGAGGGGTACGTCGGTGTTGACATCGTGTTGCAGCCCGACGGCGTCGTGAATATCGTCGACGTGAATCCGCGTCCGACGACGGCGATAGTAAGCGTCGACAAGGTGATCGGCAACGTGGCGGATCTGATTCTTAAAGCGCGATTAGGACAAGAATTGCCAACGCTTCTGAAACCGCACGGCATACACACTTTCGTAAGAACCAACTGCGGCAGCAACCGCCCTCTTTGAACTCCTATGGCCCAAGGCGATACAATCGGAATCGACATCGGTGGAGCAAATACGAAAGTAGCCTCTGCGAGCGGGACCGCCAGAAGCTTTTACCTACCCCTGTGGAGGGAGAACGACCTCGCAGGCTTGTTACGGCGCGTGAAAGATGAGTTTCGACCGAAGCGCGTGGGGATCGTGATTACGGGCGAACTAGCCGACGCGTTTACCAGCAAGACAGAAGGGATTTGCGCTATAGCATCTGCCGTCAACTCAGTCTTTGCAAAGCCGTACTATATGAATAATCGCGGGCAGCTGACGCCGACCATCGCAGAGAGAGACGCCCGCTTATACGCTGCGTCAAACTGGACGGCCTCGGCCGCCTTTCTTGCAAAGAGTACCCAAGACTGCATATTCGCAGACGTAGGGAGCACGACGTGCGACGTCATTCCCATAAAGAATGGCAAGCCGGTCGCGCTGACGACCGACTTTGAACGGTTGCGGGAGCACGAACTTATTTACATGGGTGTGCTGAGAACCAACATCACGACCCTGATGCGCTATGTCAACCTTAGCGGCAAGAAGTATCGGCTCTCTTCGGAACTGTTCGCGGTCACCGCAGACGTGCACCGCGTTCTCGGCAACATAGATGAGTCGGATTACGCCTGTGATACACCGGATTTTCAATCACGCGATCTTGAGGCGTGTTATCGAAGAATCTCGCGAGTCCTGCTTAGTGACGTAAGCGAGCTTGGCAGGGAAAACGCACGCGAGGTTGCCAGGCAGGTCGAGCGCGCCCAGATCAATGAGCTTGCCGACGCACTCGCGTTTCAGGCACGGGAGTTCGAGTTACACACGGTCGCCGGCGCAGGTCTCGGCGAGTTTCTCATAGCCAAGGCTGCTTTGAAGGCAGGACTTGAATGTCGATTGCTCTCGCGGCAATACGGCCCCGAGCTTTCGAACGTGTTCCCGGCATTTGCGGTTGCGCAGTTGGTCCAACACGCGTAGCTCACTGCAATCAAATCGCCTCGAACAGCCGCTCACATAAATGCGGCCCACCTCTTCCAGACTCGTCCTTCCCAACCAGGGTTCTTTTTTCAGCGCGAGCATGGAAACGCCGTTTGTCGAAGCATGGTAGGGCATGCATAGGTGTGACAAACAAATGTACTAACGCGACCTTATGCCGTTTTTTGTGCTTTCTTGGATCAAGAGGCAACGATCATGGTAACGAAGGATACGGGGTGCTACTACGGGGTTCACTTTGGATGCCTCTGCGCCGCGCGCGATCCCAACTGTCGGCGCTGCGCAGAACGCCTCACAAACGCAATGAATTACTCGCTCCAACAGCTGTGAGCACCGTCGACGCACCGCGCATAGAAAATGCGTCGTGTTGACGCTGCCACAGAACTGCACGGCAAAAAAAGGAAGAGCGGTTTAGCAAAGTGATGTAATGCCAAGCGTATTGTCCATTCCGAGCGCTTACAACAGAGCGCCGCGTGCGAACGGCACGGAAGCGATCATAAAGAGGCTCAACGAGTTCGGGCTCGGCGAGAAGGAGGCGCAGCTCTACGTACACTTGCTGAAGTACGGGCCGAAGCGCGCGGGCGACCTCGCGCGATCTCTGAAAACGTATCGTTTGGAGGTCTATCGAAAACTTACAAGCCTCGTCGACAAGGCCATGGTTTGCGCGAAGAAGGAGCGCCCCGCCGTTTACTCGGCGGTGGATCTTGATCGAGCTCTCGACAGCGTGCTGCTTGCCCGCCAGCGCGAGCTTCGTTGGATGGAGGAGATCAAGACAGAGCTCCTTGAGCTCGCGAACGGCACGCAACCGGTGCGCCCAGATAACTCTCTCCCGTCCAAGACACTCGCGATTGACGACGAGCGTGCGCCCATACACCTGTTGAGCGCGTTCGGGCTCGGCGAGAAAGAGGCGCAGCTCTACGTACACTTGCTGAAGTACGGGCCGAAGCGCGCGGGCGACCTCGCGCGATCTCTGAAAACGTACCGCGAGGACGTGTACCGTCGCTGTGCGCGGCTGGTTGACGATGGTATGGCAGCAAAAAGCACCGAGGATTCGTCAAGCTACTCCCCCGTCGAACTTGATGAAGTGCTCGACGCAGCGCTCGACGCTCACAAGCACGAGCTTCGTCGGTTGCAGCGGGTCAAGCAAAAGCTTATCGAGGACGCGAGCGGTGCGCTCGGGCGAGCACACGACGCTCGCTCATTCAAGATGCTGAAAACCGTTGGAGAAGTAGTAACTGCCATATCGCAGCTCATTAACTCGGCAGAGACTTCTATTATCTTCGTCGCCCATCCTCGATTCAACCTCATTTCGATGGGCGGCTTCCTAGATCACCAGAGATGTGCCGTTGAACGTGACGTAATTGTTCGCGGCGTGCTCGATATCTCGCCGAGGAATCTTTCAGCGGCGCGCGATTACCTCGGTTGCGGCGTTGAACTGCGACACGCAGACCAGTACCGTGGAATTACGACGGTGGTAGCTGATGGTAGGCGGAGCTTCAGCCTCATTTACTCTGATATGAAGACTGCTCTTTCGCTCGATGAAAACGTCGCGGCACTATGGAGTGATAGCATTGCGCAAGCAGAATTCCTTACGAGCGCGTTTGAGATGGCCTGGGAACAGGCAAGCGCTGCAGAAGAGCGCATAGACCAGCTGTTGCAATCGGAGCGCCCATCATTGAGGTCCGCTTCAGCCACCAACTAGGAGCTCACCATAAGCAACGGATGCGCGGCCGAGCGAGCGCATTGTTTTACGAGTAGCGATCCACGAGGTGGTGCCCGCCCAGCCCTTGCGAAGCGATGAGGCAATGCTCCGAGCAACGCCAACCGGCACGACTGCCGTCTGCCCAAATGAAGCCGTGCAACCTCCGACAACACAGCACAAACCTCGCACACACGCAAACTCGAAATCTATATGTGTACGGACTAACCTGAGAAGTTGGGAGAGAATGTATACCGAGGAAACCTTTATCGCCCGCCTAATAGGCTTCGGCCTCAGCGAAAAGGAGGCGCGTCTCTATTTCCAGCTGCTTAAGTACGGGCCAAAGCCCTCTTCAGCGCTCACGAAAACGTTGAAGACATATCGCGAGGACATGCACCGCACGCTTACCAGCTTGATTGAAAAGGGCATGGTCCATCCGTCACTCGACGTGCCCCCGTCCTATGTAGCGGTCGAACTGGAGGCCGCGCTCGAAAGCGCGCTCAAGAAACAAGAGAGCGAGCTCCGCGAGATGGAGGCGAGAAAGCGCGAGCTCGAAGAGCTCTCAGCACATCATAATTTTCGGCCATCAGCTGGGATTACCACGTTTAAGATCATCAAGAGCGTCAAAGAACTCGTCAGTGTCGAACTACCTCTCGTAACCTCAGCACAGGAAGAAATCCTGAAGGTCCTTCCGCAGGAGCTCGTGACTATTGCCTCGCTATTCGGCGTAACCCAAGCAGTCGGAAAGTTTATTGCGCGCGGAGGGAGCGCTCGGGGCGTAACCGACATTTCATACCGAGGAATCCAACTCATGCAGGCAATGCTGGACATTGGCGAAGACTGGCGCCACTTCGACAAGTACTCTGGCATATCATTTATCGTGGCAGATAGAAAAACTTCCCTTACTTCGATTAACCTCGATATTCGACGTATCTCGCTCAATGAACGCATTGCAGTGCTCTGGAGTGATGACCCCACCTATGCCGAATACCTCCGGGGCACGTTCGAAGTGTTGTGGAACCATTCAGTCCCCAGTGCACAACGGATACAAGAACTTGAGCAACACGGGCCTCCGCAGAGTTGAGTGACGGCATCAGCATGAACGTCTCGTGTTGATCGTTAGCCGGCGGCAGTTGGCATGCGCTAATGCTCACTTAAGGTATACGCGTATCTATCGGTGCGGATTTATTAAGTAGCCATGGCTTTGAAAGACTATTGATTGAGAGCGTAGAAGACCTTCTAGCGGTAGCAGGAGGGATGGTAGAAGCCGCAGAAATCGAAATCGCGTACCTCGTGGTACCGTCTATTCCAGGCTTTGCCTCATAATACGGCTCCTTGAGGGCGGGAGCGAAAAAACTTCTACAGAACGGCGGACTGGTGCGTGGCGTCACGACTCTCTCATCTACTACATCGACGCGGTGCGCCAACTCTTAGATATCGGGGAAGACGTCCGCAACGTCTATAACTCCCAAGAAGTGCTCGTGCGCGGCCAGAAGGAGAGCATTAGTTCGATAAATGTCGTTAAGAACAACCCATTGCTCGAAGACCGACTCGTGGCGTTTTTGGAGCGGTAACCCCACCTATGCCGACTATCCCCTTTCCTCCTTTGAGACGACCTGGGCAATGTCAGCTCCAGCGGCAGACTGGATTCAGGAGCTGCTCGAGCAAAGCCCTCCGAAGATGTAAAGCCGGCTGTGCGCGGACTTAGTGAGAATGCCCAGTGCTTGCCCACTATTGAGTGAAGCCTTTTATCGTGTCGCGACACGCGAGGTAAGCGATGCAACACAGCTTTATAAGCTCGAGGACGTTATCCGACTATAATGGCCGAGAGGATTGTTATTGAAAGTGTCAAAGACGCCTTAGCTGTGGGTTCTAACATCATAGAATCCGCAAAGAACGAAATCGACTGGCTTCTCCCACCCGAGATGTTGATCTTCGCCGCTCAATACGGCTTAACCGACAAGTCGAAGATGCTGATAGAAAAAGGCGGACGCGTAAAGGGAATCACTCAGATTTCAGACACCTATGGCGACGTCGTACGCGAACTCGTGGACAT
>JBAULJ010000234.1:0-3476 GCA_049578125.1 Halobacteriota archaeon | reverse complement strand
GCATATTATAGACTTGAGTGAGGACAAAGTCTGCCAAGAGTACATCCTTCGAAAATACGTATCGAAAGGTCCGGCTTGTTATTCCATACGCCGCAGAGAAAAGAAAAATCCGTTTTTCTATATCGCTCTCTTCTCGCATGGCTTTAGCTATGTAGTGTAGTTCCTGAGTCAACTCATTCTTAAAGAACTCAGCTCGCTGCATTGACGTTGACATGTCTCCCCTCTAGTGCACTCTCCGCGGTGCACCGCGGTGCTTCGGACGACTGAGCGAGATCAGTTGTAATATGCATTGCTCCTTGCTGCTCTATGAACGTCCAGTTGAGCCCTGAGAATTCTGCAACATTGGTCGGTCTCCTTGTGTCTGGAGTACTTGCCTCTATTTTTCTCCTCTGTTGTCGATGTTCGTGTAAATCCATAAGTACGTCTGTTTCAAGCATATATTCTATGATCTTGCTGTTCAAACGTTGGAAGAGAATAACGAATGGTGAATTGGCGTTGAGCTCATAGAAGTTCGCGTTGCCGTGCTTGTATACAACCTTCAGCATATCCCAGGCAGCGAATTTTTTGACAACTCTTGTAAGAACGGGCCGTGTGAGGCCAGTTACCGATTGTAAGTCAGTTATGTTGACCTCCACCCCTTTGAGTGGCAATAACGAATGCATCAGCCGCAGTTCTGAGGTATTACCAAATAATCCGTTAAGTGGTTTCGCCAAACTAAGCCCCTCCGTGCATCTCCAATAGTATTGCTATTATATAACTATATTTACATGCATGTAAATAAGGATTTACAGCGGTTTCATCAGCTGTTGAGCGACATCATAACCGGCATCATCAAGCGTTTTTAAAGCTCCCTTCTTGTCGCTGATGTAACATTTATCCTTGCCGCCAATAGCCGTTAAATACCCACACTTTTTGAGCTCTTTTACGCCGTCGTCAAACTTCTTCTTTAATTTCTTGCTATTGCCGTATTGTTTCCTAAACCGAATTGAAAAGTAGCGCCGCATGAGTTTCACGTGACAACCCCGCTCCTTGGAGAATGAAGTTTCGTGAGCTATCACACTCAGAATGTAGACCGCTTCGTCGCTTAATGGACACTGCATCGCATTTCTTTCATCGTGATGTGTCGAATAACTAACCCATGAAATGGAGAAGGGTAAAGGCGGCTATTCGGGTAATCATGCCACTTAATCTAAAGACCACTTCCGCACCGCGCTTCGTCACTCATTATTCGGGAAACAATTTATCAGCTATACAATGCACAACGATTGCGTCGAAGTCGATGAGCTCATACTGGAACTAGCGGACTACAAAAACGACTTCGCGGACGTGGCCGCCGAAAAACTTTTCCGGAAGTGCTCTACCAGTTGGGAAGCCTACCAATACCTCCAAGACCGCGTACAAGATGCCTGGATTCCGGACTACGCACGGCAGCAGGTGCGACGGATTATCAAACGGATACAGGTACGATTGCTCCAGCAGCGCGAATATGGCTGGACGTATGAGCAGCAATCGTGAGCGTGCCTGCTAACACAACCTTCTTTCAGGGCCGTACACTTCGATACAGTACCACATTGACGACGGCCCTGCTCCAAGGAAAAGCGACACCGCGCCGTTAAAAGAGTTGGATAAGAGGGGCGTTCAGTATGTGCGCTCCTCGTCAACGAATGATGATTCTAGCGGTATTTTGATCTGCTAATTTCAGGAAAAGGATGCCGTGCAGCGCTCCTTCTGCTGGCCGCTTAAGAGAGCGCGTTTTAGAACAATGACACAATTTAGGCTGGGGAGTGCCCGCACGCAGAGATGGGATAGCCGTTTAATAATAAATAATAATAACATCGGAATGCTAGGTATCCGAGTACGCTCTATGAATGCAAATTACCTCAATGAACTTAAGAAGTGCACGATATGCGAGTGGAAGTGCAAGGTTAACAGGCTTAACGGGGAGAAAGGAGTATGTCGCGTCGGATTACCTGAGATTGCATATACCAGCTTTGCGTACGTTCTCAAGAGTTATTCAATCACTTTTCTTGGCTGTTGCTTTCGGTGTATTTATTGTAACGCGTACCGCATTTCGCAATATCCCGATGCAGGCTGGCTGTACCGAGGATATTCAGAGCCAGAAAACGTCGCCGCCGAAGTTCACAGGGCTTTGAGCACACGCACGGCGGAGACAATCGGAGTTCATCGCCTCAGCTTCACTGGCGGAGAGGCGTCCCTCCACACCCCTTATCTTGAGGCAGTGGTGAACAAAACGAAAGAGGTAGTGCCGGATATTGCAGTGGGTCTCGCAACAAACGGATTCTCAACACTCGATACGTTGAAACGTCTACTGGCAATCGCTACCTACATAAATTTTGAAATAAAGGCCTTTGATGGCTCGGTACACGAGTTACTGACCGGTGCTCCCGTCGAACCTGTGTTGCGCAATGCTGAATTAATCGCGACGCGGCACCCTGAAAAAATTCGGGTGATCCGCACGGTGGTCATCCCCGGCATCACCGATGCGCAGGTGCTGAAGATCGCTGAATTCATTAAGGACATCAATCCTGACATACGCTATCGACTCGTTGGGTTCAGACCAAGTTTCATCTTGTATTACCATCCGGGCCCAACAAAGCGCATGATGGAAAAACTTGTACGGGCGTGCAAGGACTTAGGATTAAAAAACGTTGATTTTTCCGGATATTACCCCGCTACTACATCAGTAAGGACAAACCACTCAGGAGCAAACGCACAACAACTTGCAACGCACTATCTCAAACTTGCTGGATGTGTTACCGAGCCGAGAAATTGCGGTCTCTGCACCCTTAAACACAGATGTAAGGCAATGCTTATGGAACCTTGGCTCGTAAAACTGCCCGACTGAGTAATTCTCGAGCGCAGATACGAAGATAGGAGATAAACGGGGCGCGCCCCTTTTTCTCTATCGCGTCTTGCCATTTGTCGTTTTGAGTATCAAATACCGCGTCTTGTATCTTCCTAATCTCCTCGCGTGAGACGCCGGTCGCCGCCGGTCGCAGCTTGTCAGCTTTCCAGCTTTTCCAGCTTTCGCCGCTCGGCTCGGCTTGGTCGAGCATCGAGCATCGTTGTATCTACATCTATCGGCTATCGTGTCTACCGCTATCGCTTCCGCTGCTTTTCGCTTCGACTGCTATAGCGGTCGCTATTAGGAGCGAATAGCGAATAAGGAAAGGATGATGTGACCTGCTAACGTGGGTGCTATCTACCGGATACGACAAGCCCCAGGGAGATGAACGCGCGTATCGGTGTGAACAACCGTCCCCTTGTTCCGCTCACGCGCGGTTCGCTATCTTGTGTACCGTCCTACCGGCCCACATGCCGCCCCGCTTCGTCGGTACGCCCTCATCATTCATCTGCGCGTGATGCGTATGTTCTGTTTCTTGGGGGCGATTTGTTTGAGGAGTTGCTTAAGTTGTTCGTCGGTGATCTGTCCGGTCAGTTTTCCGCTTTGATAC
>JBAULJ010000233.1:0-1810 GCA_049578125.1 Halobacteriota archaeon | reverse complement strand
TCGATAGACCTCCAGCATAAATACCGCAATAACGGAGCGAATGAGGAGCACGACTTAAACGAGCCGCCAATAGCAGCCGATACATTTTTCGGTCTCCAAAACGACCTTGCAAAGAATGTTTGGCGGTGTTGATGGTGTTCATCGAGACATTGAAAATCGATAGCGATGAATTAAGCGAGCAATTCTTGCTCGATTTTATCGAAGTGGGCAGAGAAGAGGGGAAAACAATAGACTACAAGGATAGTTTTCGCTTCATGCCTCACGGAACTTGTAAACCCACGTGGTATAACCCAGAAAAGGATAGGCTGGAGTTTCTCAAGGACGTTTCGTCATTTGCCAACACGAGTGGCGGCGTCATATTGTATGGTATAGAGGAAAAAGGCGGGATTCCGTAAGGAATAGCCGGCATGAGTATCCCAGACGAATGCACAGAAAAAATCAAGAACCACCTGAATTCCCTCGTGCTGACCCATATAAAACCACGAATGGTGGTGAAGTATTACTCCGTTCCCGTTCAAGCGGGCAGAAGTCCTGACAACAAAGTGTACGTACTTGATATTCCTAAAAGCTGGACAGGCCCCCATCAAGTCACGTTCATGGATCACAACAAGTTTTGGGCGAGAAGCGACGGTGCGATGCATAAATATGAGCTTGACATCGGGCAACTACGTGCCGCATTCCTTCTCTCCGAAACACTGACTGACAGGATTCGCAGGTTCAGAGAAGATAGAGTATCAAACATTATTGCCGGCGAAACCCCTGCACGGCTTTATGGCGACCATAAGGTAATCCTTCACATCATACCCCTCACTTCGTTTGACCCCGCCAAACGGTACGACCTTACGACGTTAACCGACGATCGTGACAACATGCAGCCATTTTCCAGAGAGGCAGGAGGCGCTCCTCGATATAACCTTGACGGACTTGTAAGCAATACGTCGCCTAACGAATCAGGATTGGCTGAGGCTTACGTTCAGGTCTTTAGAAATGGCATCATTGAATCCGTTGATAGTCGGTCATTTATCGGACGTATGCCTGATCGTGGGGAGACACGTTTTTTGTGGATTAATGAGTTTGAAGCATCCTTTATCAACGCACTACAAAGATACTTGGACATTTTTGACAAATTGGGCGTCGGAACGCCTGCTTACCTTTTCCTGACGTTGGCCGGCGTCTCTGGCGTTAAACTGTTAGACACCGACGTTCAGTTTCCCGATGCAGCAAGAAATGTCCCTATCGATCGGGATATCGTACTGATACCCGAAGTGTGTATCGACAATTATGACAAGCGCCCTCACGCAACGCTAAAGGATGTTTTCGACTCTGTGCGGAACGCATGCGGTCGTGAAAAGTCACTCAATTACAAAGACGACGGAAGTTATGCAAATAGGCAGCTCGGGCGATACACGTCTTCGTAGATGGGAGTAGACGAATCTTCACCTTCCCGGCAGCCCGAAAAGCAGTTCACTAGAACGGGGTCTTATCATACAGCTCCTTGATGTCTCTATCATTGAACTGCAGGTACACTGCTGTCACGTTCAAACTCGAATGCCCGAGCACTTGCTGCAGCCGTCGTATGTCCCACCCGTTTCGCACACAGTGTATCGCGAAGCTGTGACGGAACGTGTGCGGATAAACATTCTTGACCGGCTCAGCCCAATACTTTTCCTGTTCCTACTTCAACGATGTTATCGAGTTGTTTGATTAGTGAACTTTGTATTCTGAGATATTTGACGGAATTCCTTCGCTGTAATGGTACTCTTTGTAAATCTGCGGTGCGTGGCCCTTCGCAAACGCACGGGCATTCTCC